>NZ_JAMYNW010000032.1:0-56836 GCF_040319365.1 Mesorhizobium sp. M0923
CCACACAGTCTTCTTGTTTTGGAGCTTGATTACTTAAACACCATCCTTATCCATCCGTGCGGCCCTTCAAGCCCACTGTCGGCGCCCCCCCCCCCCCCCCCCCCACTGCTGGATCACTCGAAGTCCTTGACGTTCTGCAGCGTCACCAGCCCGGCGCCGGTATCCACATTGGCCTCGACGGGTTCCCCACGGATGGCCTTGACGACGGTATCGATGCCAAGCTCACCCATTTTCGCCGGAAATTGAGCCACGCTGGCGTCCTCCGCCCCTGACTTGATCGCTTCGATCTCACCGCAGCAGGCGTCAAAGCCAACCACTATGAGGTTGTCGTTGGCAATGCCGGCATTGCTGATCGACTTGACGGCTCCAGGGATCGGCGGGCCGCAGGCCGAGTAGATCGCCTTGAGATCAGGATTGGCGGTCAGGATGTCTTCGGTCACTGACGTGCCAAGTTCCAGCGTGCAGTTGGTTGCACCCTTGCCGACGACTTCGACCTTGACGTCGCCCAATCCTTCCATCATGCCCGTGACCCGGTCATCCAGAGCCGGCACCCCGGGAACGCCTTGCAAGATACCGATCTTGTCACCGCTCTTGAGCACCGTCTTCAGATACGCTCCGGCGATCTTGCCGCCGTTGAGGTTGTTGGTCGAGACCAATGCCGTCTGGCCTTTCCAGTTGGGAATGCTGTTGTCGACGAGAACCACCTTGATGCCGGCGGCGACCGCCTTGTCGAGCGCCGGCGCGACCGTCGGGTCGACCGGCGTGATTGCCAGCCCCTTGACGCCTTGCGTGATCATGGACTCGATCAGTGCGATCTGACCTTCGATGTCAGTAGCCGCCTGGCCCTGCCCGGTGACCAGCTCGATTTCCGGATGAGCGGCCGCGTATTTCTTGGCGGCGTCCTCCATGGTCGAGTAGAACGGCACCGGGAATTTCGTGATCAGGCCGATCTTGATCTTGTCTGCGGCCGAAGCCGGCATAGAAAACGCAACGGCGATCGCCAGCCCTGCGAACAGTTTTCGGTTCATTGGCATTGTTTTCCTCCCTTGGATTGAGACGCCTCCCTGCGGGAGACGCTTCAGGCATTTGCGGACCGGAACGGTCCCCAAATCTCGAACGGGTCAGGCTCCAACGATCATGGAAACCAGCTCCTGTTTGTTGTCCTTGGTCGGCACCAGTTCGCCGACCCTGCGGCCCTGGCGAAGCACCACCGCGCGATCGGCGAGTTCGACGACGTGTTCCATGTTGTGAGTGATCAGGATGACGGCATTGCCCTGGTCGCGGAGCGCAGCAACCAGATTGAGCACCTGGCGTGATTCACGCAGGCCGAGTGCGGCGGTCGGCTCATCCAGAATGACAACCTTGCGGGCGAATACGGTCGAGCGGGCCACGGCAATGGCTTGTCTTTGTCCACCCGACATCATGGCGACGACGGCATCCAGCCGCGGCAACGTGACCTTGAGATTCACCAACAGAGCGCGGGTCTCGGCGTCCATTCGGCGCTGCTGCAGAAATCGCAGGCCGCGCGGAAGCCATTGCGGGCCAGCTAACTCGCGACCGGCAAAGAAGTTCTGTCCCGGTGTCAGATTGTCGAACAGCGCCAGGTCCTGATAGACGGTCTCGATGCCGGCGAAGCGCGCATCCGCAGGGGAGCGTATCTGCGTTGGCGCACCATCCAAAAAGATCGCGCCGGCATCGAGTTGGTGCACCCCGCTGATGCATTTGGTTAGCGTCGATTTGCCCGCGCCATTGTCGCCGAGCAGGCCGACGATCTCGCCTCGCCGAACCTCGATGCTGACATCATCCAGCGCCAGAACCGAACCGAAACGCTTGGTAGCACCGCATACCGCCAGCACGGGATTGTCCGCGGTGATCGCATGATCGGCGTTGGCCGCAGCAGCGATCATGACTGCCTCCCGGCTTGCAGGACACGCACACGTCCTTCGAGGTAATTGCGCAGCACGTCGGACTCGACCGCTATGACGATGACGACGCCGATGACGATGAGCTGGAAAAAGACGTTGACGTTGAGCAGGTTGAGCGCGTTGCGGATAACGCCGATCATGATGGCGCCGATCAAGGCATGGCCGAGGTGGCCGCGACCGCCAAGAAAGCTGGCGCCGCCAATGATCACCGCCGCGATCGTATCCAGTTCCAGCAGATTGCCGAACAGCGGCGAACCGGCGTCGGTGCGGCCGGCAAGGATGACGGAACCGATGCCCGCGCACAGCCCTGAGATGACATAGACCGAAACCAGGACCAAGGACACGGGAATACCCATGCGCAATGCAGCGTCGGGGCGGCCGCCAACGGCGTAAATCCAGCGCCCCCAGACCATGGTTTTGGCCATGACGAAAAGCACCGCGGCAACGCCGGCAACAACGAAAACCGATCCAGGCAGACCCCAGACCGCGTCGCGGCCAAGCGCATCGATCGAATCCGGCATGCCAGGGATGGCGCGGCCATCGGCCAGTTGTAGCGCCAACCCCTTGGCGATGCTCAATGTTGCCAGCGTGATGATGAAAGGATGCGGCAGTCGGCCGAAGACATAGAAGAGCCCGTTGATCGCGCCGACCGCGGCACCGCAGCCGACCATCACCGCGATCACAACGATGGCGGGGGCGCCAGCATGAAAGCTCAGCGCGCCGACGACGGAAGCCAGCGCAAGGTTCGAGCCGACGGAGAGATCGATGCCGCGTGTCAGGATGACCAGATGCTGGCCCATCGCCACAACCGAGATGACGGCCGTCTGGGCGAGGATGTTGCTGAGATTGCGTCCTGTCAGGAAATAGGGTGACAGAAAGCTGAGGACGGCGACCAGCAGCACCAGGATGACGACCGGACCAGCGCTCAGCAGCATCAGGCCAAGCGCAAGGCCGGGGACGGCTTCTGACTTCCTGGATGCTGGCAACGCGGCCTCGCCGACAGTCGTGCCGGTGTTTCCCGTTTCAGGCAAATTTCCCCTCCCCGCCGCAGCTTGTGCGAGCCGCGTCGTCAAAAACTCAATTCGTGCCTCTTCTTATCGATAAAAAACAACCAGCAGGGTCGGGTCAAGTTGTTTTTTATGGATAAAGTTCATGCTAAAAAGGACAAGGTATTGTTCCAAAGGAAAATCCGATGAGAACGGACACCGTCTACAAGAAGGCCTTCAATCGAGCTGCAAATATGCTGCGCGACGGACAATTGGCCGGCGAACTTCCTTCCGAAAATGAGCTTAGACGGCGAATGTGCGTCAGCCGCACAACCGTCCGAAAGGTTTTGCGAGAACTTGTTAACCGCGAACTTGTCACCGAACGCCACGGCCTCAGAGCGACGGGCCGCGCGGTCGGCGACAGCGACTACTATCCGGACGCCGAAACTACGCCTCGCGCCAAACATGTCGAACAGCAGTTCATGGAGTGGATGCTGCGGGGTGACACCAGGCCCGGAACCAGCATCAATGAGCTTGAGCTTGCACGGCAATTCGGTGTTGCGACCAATGGAATTCGCGAATTCCTGATCCGCTTCAGCCGGTTTGGACTGATCGAGAAAAGGCCGAATACAGGCTGGCTTTTCAAGGGTTTCACTGAAGACTTTGCACTTGAGCTCTTCGAGATCCGGGTGATGTTTGAACTGCGTTCGGCACAACTGTTTTCACTGCAGCCGAACAGCTCTCCGCTATGGTCGAAACTCGCCGCGCTCAAGATGGCGCACGCAGACCTGCTGGAGCGAATTGAGAGCCGCTTTCACGACTTCTCCGGCCTGGACAACCGGTTCCACCGGCTCATAAACGAGGCATCACCGAACCGCTTCATCGATGATTTCTACGACATCATCACGTTTATTTTTCACTACCACTATCAGTGGAACAAGCAGGACGAAAAGCAGCGCAACCTTGCCGCAATCCACGAACACATTGCCTATATCGATGCGCTTGAGAGCCGCAACTCCACTCGGATTGAGGTAGCCTGCCGAGCGCATCTGGCTTCAGCAAGGGAAACACTGATGCGTTCGCTTACGGGATTTGATGAAACCAGTATCAATGCATAGCGAAAGACCTTTGATCCTGGGAGAAAACTCAGCGCGATGCAGGCGTTTTGTGATCCGAGGCCGAATTGGCGGTGACAAGTTCTCCTTCCAGAAAGGGAACCGACGCACCCCTTTGAGACGCGTCGGAAGAAGGTCTACGCGTGGCGGATTTCTGTCCCAAGCACGTTCAGGCACTCGCGGATAAACGCTGCAAGCGCCGTCCAGCCCTTGGCTGAAACCATCGTGCCGTCGACATATGCCTCCGTTGGAGACAGGTCGATATAAGTGCCGCCCGCAAGCGTCACTTCGGGCTCGCACGCCGCCAGTGCGCCGACCTTCTTGCCACGCACGACGCCGTCTACCGCAATCAGGATCTGCACGCCGTGGCAGATCGTGAAAATGGGTTTTTTGCTCTCGTGGAAGTGGCGCACCATCGCCTGCACGCGCTTGTCGGTGCGGATGTATTCGGGGCCGCGACCGCCGGCGCAGTACACAGCGTGGTATTGCTCCAGCTGCTTCTCAGCGTCGGAGAAGGTCTTGTTGATCAGCGCATAGTGGCCGAGCTTTTCGGTGTAGGTCTGATCGCCCTCGAAATCGTGCAGCGATGTTTTGATCACGTCTCCGGCGCTTTTGTCTGGGCACACGACATGGACAGTGTGGCCCACCGCTTCCATCGCCTGCTGGTAGACGAAGATTTCGTATTCCTCGGTGAACTCACCGGTCAGCATTAGGATCTTTTTGCCTGGCATGGTCGTTTCCTTTCCTATGACAACGGCCCGGCGAGCCATATGCTCGCCCGGTATTTGAGTTTTCAAAGGGTGAATCGGGGGAGTATTCCTTGGCATTGGCCTGCGTGATCAAAGTGGCGTCCAGCTTCACGTTGCCCCGAACCGGTGCCTGCCCAATCAGGTTGGCGACGGTCATGTAGACAGCCGATACGCCTGCCTTCCCTGCATCGATACGAACCGCAATGGACATCGGGACCGTCTCAGTCGAACGCCAGCAACAAGCGGTCGCGGGAATGCTCGATATGGCGACGCATCGCCTGCTCGGCAGCGGCAGGATCGGCCGCAGCGAAAGCGGCCAGGATGGCCTCATGTTCGTCAAGCGCCTCTTCGGTGACGCGCGAATGGAACATCAGGCGAAATATGTGGAAGTGGGTATGCTGGTGCGCCAGCGTTTCGCGCACGAGTTCGTTGTTGGCGAATTCCATGACCTTGTCATGGAAAATGGCATCCTGGCGGGCGAAGTTGGAATACCTCAGGCGCTCGTCCTTGCCTTCACGGCGCGCCATGACGCCCGCCGATTCCTGAAGCTGTGCGAGCTTTACCTCGTCCATGAGCGCGGCTGCCTTGGCCGCGCCATGAGGCTCGAGCAGCAGGCGAAGCTCGTAGAGTTCGTCAAACCGTCGTTTCGTGATCTGCGGCGCAGCGCGGTAACCGATCAGATGCGTCTTCAGCACCAGGCCTTCGCCTTCGAGCCGGCCGAGCGCCTCGCGGATCGGCGTGTGGGAGACGTTGAATTCCTTGACCAGACTGTCGACCGTGATGCGCGAGCCCGGCGCAATCTTCAGCGACATGAGTTGCGCAAAAATCGCTTCGTAGACGTCCTCAACCAGGCTGCTGGAGCGCTGGATACGCCCGCCGGCGAGGTTCGCTTCGTCTAGACTGGGTAAGTTCATGGCCTGCATGTTTTGCCTCTTGACACATTGAGTTGCTAACACGATGCTCCGACCAATGCAATCCTATATCCTATACGATTTTATAGAGGATATAATTTGAGGCTGTTTCAAGACAAAGCAATCGTACTTGCGATGGCCCTGCTGGAGCAGCGGGCCGACTCCGCGGTCCGGGCTTCCTCACCGTCCGAGCCTGAACGGACCGTCAGCGCTCCGGGCGATGGTTCAACGCGTCGGAACGCAAGCGCGCTGCAACTGGGGTTTGGCGTAAAACCCGGCCTTTGGGCCGAGTTGAACGGCCTTTCGCATTCCAATCCAGACATCATCACAGGATGCAGATAATGAGCCTTTTCGCTGCCATAAGGCTGCCGCGCGAAATCCTCTTCGGGAAGGGCCAACGCCACGTCATTCCGGTTGTCGCGGCCAGGCTCGGGCGTCGCGTGCTCGTCTGCACCGATGAACGTTTTGCCGCAACGGGCCCGTTTGGAGAGATCGTCGCGGCGCTGCGAGCCGCCTCGATAGACGTACTGGTGCATGATCGCGTGCTACCCGACGTTCCCCGGGACACCGTTGCCGTCTGCATTGAGGAAGCACGGAGGTTCGCGCCCGACATGGTGATCGGCATTGGCGGCGGCAGTTGTCTCGATATGGCCAAATGCGCCGCGTTGCTCATCACTCACGGCGGTCAGCTCCAGGATTACTACGGCGAGTTCAAGGTGCCCGGCCCGACGCTGCCGCTGATCGCGGTGCCGACAACAGCCGGCACGGGCTCTGAAGTGACCCCGGTCGCCGTAATCTCCGATCCGGATCGCACTCTGAAGGTCGGCATCTCCAGCCCATATCTGATCGCGGCCGCGGCCATCTGCGATCCTGAACTGACGATGACATGCCCGCCGGCATTGACGGCGATCGCAGGCGCCGATGCGCTGACGCATGCAATCGAGGCCTTCACGGCCGTCAGGCGGGGGACCGATCCCCGCCTTCCGCAGAAACATGTCTTTATCGGCAAAACCGCTTTGACCGATCATTTCGCCCTGCTGGCGATCAAGCTGCTTGGCCGAAGCCTTGAAACGGCATACCGCCAGCCCTCTGACGAGGACGCCCGGGCCGACGTGATGATGGGTGCACTGGCCGCCGGCTGTGCGTTCGGAACGGCCGGCACAGCGGCAGCGCACGCCGTGCAATACCCGGTTGGCGCGATAACCCACACCCCTCACGGATTGGGTGTCGCCACCATGCTGCCATACGTCATGAAGTACAACAGAACAGCCGCAGCGACCGAGATGGCCGAGATCGCCAACGCGCTCTGCCTCGATGGTAAAGGCCGGACGCCCGAAGAGTTGGCCGACGCGACCATTGGCGAGGTCAGTCGGCTGTTTGGGGCAATCGGGATCACCCCCTCGTTGGCCGAACTGGGGCTGCCCGCCGATAAGCTCGATTGGACGGCGGAACAAGCGATTGGTATCGAGCGCCTCATCAAGAACAATCCGCGTCCATTCGACTTGGGGTCCATGCGCCGCCTGGTCCAGGCCGCCTTTGATGGCGACCTCGCCAGCATCATGTAACAATCGGGAATATCGAGATGAACACGTTTTCACAGGTTCTGTCGGATGATCAGGGCATCAGCGACTTCCACACAATCTCGCACGGGCTGTATATTGGCGGCCAATGGCGCCAGTCCGCGGATGGCAGGGTGATTCCGGTCGTCGATCCTTCGACCGAGGCTGTCATCGCCGCTGTGCCCGATGCGACCGTGAACGACGCGGCCGCTGCCGTTGACGCCGCTGCCAAGGCAGCCCACGGCTGGCGGACAACGTCGCCGCGAAGGCGTTCCGAGATCCTCAGACGCTGCTTTGAGTTGATGACGGAACGATCGGAGGCACTGGCTACTCTCATCGCATTGGAGAACGGCAAGGCTCTGCGGGATGCCCGCGGCGAGATCGCTTATGCCGCGGAATTTTTCCGCTGGAATGCCGAGGAGGCCGTTCGCATTACTGGCGAATTCGGTATTGCGCCTTCCGGCACCAACCGCATCGTGGTCGACTACGAACCGATCGGCATCTGCGTCCTGATCACGCCTTGGAATTTCCCTGCCGCGATGGCGACCCGCAAGATCGCGCCAGCACTTGCCGCTGGATGCACGGTGATCCTGAAGCCAGCCAGCGAGACCCCGCTTACCGCCTACGCGCTGGCCGCGCTCTATCAGGACGCAGGCGTGCCACCGGGGGTGGTCAACGTCCTGACGACCTCCAGTCCGGGCCCTTTGACAGCCGCCATGCTGGCCGACCCGCGAGTGCGCAAGCTCTCCTTCACCGGTTCGACGGGTGTGGGTCGCGCTCTGCTGGCAGAGGCTGCCGGGCATGTGGTTTCGTGTTCGATGGAACTCGGCGGCAACGCACCGTTCATTGTGTTCGACGACGCCGATCTCGAAGCGGCGCTCGATGGCGCAATGGTGGCCAAGATGCGTAACGCCGGTGAGGCCTGTACGGCCGCCAACCGCCTCTACGTGCAATCTGGCATTTACGAAGCCTTCTCGGACGGCCTCAAGAAGCGGATGTCGTCGCTCAAGGTCGGCCCTGGCACCGACCCGGACACGGAATGCGGACCCATGATCACGAAAAAGGCGGTCGAGAAAATAGATCGCCTTGTCATCGACGCAGTCGCACGCGGCGCGCGGGTCATGTGCGGCGGCTCAGTCCTGTCCGGAACTGGTTTCTTCTACCCTCCTACAGTGCTTCGCGACGTGCCAGGCGACGCAAAGATGGCGCATGAGGAGATATTCGGGCCCGTGGCGCCGATCTCGAGCTTCGACACCGAGGCTGAGGTCATCACACGCGCCAATGACACCGAATATGGGCTTGCTGCCTACATCTACACGCGCGATCTGGCGCGCGGCATGCGGGTGGCCTCCCGGATCGAGGCCGGGATGATCGCTGTCAACCGGGGGCTGATGTCCGATCCGGCGGCCCCCTTCGGCGGCGTTAAGCAGAGTGGGCTCGGCCGCGAGGGAGGGCAGCATCACGGCATTGCCGAGTTCATGGAGGCGAAATACCTCGCCATCAGCATGTGAGCGGAGAAAGCATGCAAGACGATCCCTTTCGCATCCGCGACCACGTCGCGGATTTTGACGAAATCGTGCAGGACTTCGTTGGCCGCAGCGAGGCCGCCCGCGCCACCATTGCGATGACCGCGGACGTGGCCTGCGGACCGGATCCGACCGAAACCATGGATCTGTTCTTTCCCGCGGGGAAAAGAACGGCGCTGCCGGTGCACATCTTTGTCCATGGCGGCTACTGGAGAATGTTCTCCAAGCGCGACTATTCATATGTCGCGACGACGATTACCCAGGCCGGGGCCATTGCCGTCATCCTTGATTATGCTCTGATGCCCAAGGTCCGAATGGCGACGATCGTCGACCAGGTGCGCCGCGCCAAGCAGTGGATCCTGGCCAACATCGCCGATCATGGCGGAAACCCGGCGGCCCTGACTGTCAGTGGTCATTCGGCTGGAGCACATCTTGCAACGTTTCTGTTCAACGACGAGCATACCCCCTCGAATGTAAGGGCAGCTCTTCTGCTGAGCGGGCTCTACGATTTGAAACCGCTCCAGGATTCCTTTCTCGCCGACGAGATTGGAATAACCGACGAGGAAGTCGCCATGTTTACGCCGCTCGCCTGTCGGCATGATCCTCAAACCAGGGCGGCGGTTCTGGTCGGAGCCAATGAGACGCCACCCTTCCATCAGCAAGCCGATCGATTCAAAGCAAGCTTGCTGCGGCAGGGATCGTTGGTAACGTCGCATGTGCTCCCGAACCGCAACCACATGGACAGTGTCAGAGATCTTGGCGTGCCAGGGACGGAGGCTGCTGATTGCCTGACAGAACTGATCGCCAAGGCTCGCTGACTACCCTGCCGAGATACCGCTCACCCAGCGCAGCTTGACCGCAAGCGGTCCGCATTCGCTCCGGATGAGTTCGAGGCGACATCGCGGATCCCTGCGCCACTGCGTCCAGCCGCTGGTATCCACGTCCTAAATGTCGATGCGCTGCTCGCTATCCGGATCGAACAGGTTGACGCTCGCCGGATCGACGGCAAGAAATATTGGCTCTTTGCGCCGGCCGGCAAACCTCGGCGGCAGGCGCGCGATGATCGTGTTCTCGCCGACCTGCACAGTCACCATGGTTTCAGGCCCGGTGGGCTCTACCACGTCGATCTCCCCAATGATCGAAGCTCGATTCTCCGCAACGGTTCTCAGCTCTTCAGGCCGTATGCCCAACATCACCGGTCGCTCAGAGTCCACCTGCCGGTTCCGCGTCGGCAACACGATCGATACACCGCTCGCTTGAAACCGGACACCCTCCGAATCCGGGACCAGTCGTCCGGCAAGGAAGTTCATTGCCGGAGATCCGATGAAACTTGCCACGAACATATTGGCGGGCCGTTCATAGATGGTGCGCGGATCGCCCAATTGCTGGATGTAGCCGTTTTTCATGACGGCCACCTTGGTGCCCAGCGTCATCGCCTCGATCTGATCATGCGTGACATAGACGATGCTCGTGCCGAGACGCTCGTGCAGGCGCTTGATCTCCGTGCGCATTTCCACGCGAAGCTTGGCATCGAGATTGGACAATGGCTCGTCGAAGAGGAACAGCTCCGGGTCGCGCACGATCGCGCGGCCCATCGCAACGCGCTGCCGCTGTCCGCCCGAAAGGTTGGCGGGGCGTCGATCGAGCAGATGGGAGATTTGCAACATTCGCGCGGCATCTTCCACGGCACGCGTGCGCTGGTCGGCGCCCACGCCACGCATTTCCAATCCGAAGCCGATATTCCTCGCGACCGACATGGTGGGATAAAGCGCGTAGGATTGGAACACCATCGCGATATTGCGGTCCTTGGGCGCAAGGTCGAGGACCGAGCGTCCACCGATCAGGATGTCACCGCCGGACGTGTCGTCGAGGCCGGCAATCATGTTGAGCAAGGTCGACTTGCCGCATCCGGACGGCCCGAGCAGAACCAGAAAGCCTCCGTCCTCGAGCTCGATGTCGACCCCGTGAAGAACCTGTACGGAGCCATAGGACTTGCGCACGTCCCTGATGGAAAGTGTCGCCATGCGAGTACTCCTAGCCTTTGATGGCGCCTGCGGTCAGCCCCTGAACCATGGTTCGCTGGACAATCGCGAAGAGCACGATGACCGGGATGATGCTGAGAATGCCGCCTGCCGCCAGAACGCCCCAAGGAAGCTGGAACTCTCCGACCATCAGTTGCAGGCCCACGGGCCAGGTGCGAGACCCCTGCCCGGTCGTGAGCATCAGGGCGAACAGGAACTCATTCCAGGCCGCGATGGCAATGAACACCGAACTTGCGACCAGGCCGTTCCGCGCAAGGGGCATGACGATACGGACCATGGCGCCAAGCCTTGTCGACCCGTCGATGCGAGCCGCGCTCTCGAGTTCCTTAGGTGCCGAATCGAAGAACCCCTTGAGCATCCACACGAACAGCGGCAGCAGGAAACTCGTATAGGCAAGCGCTAGGCCGAAACGGCTGTCGACGAGCCCCACACCGCGCATAACAACATAAAGGGGAATGATCATCATGACTGCGGGAAACATGCGAACGACAAGATAGCCGAGCATGAGCTGATCTCGGCCTCGAAACGCGAAGCGAGAAAATGCATAGGCGGCAAGCGTGCCCGTGACGACGCAGATCGTCACCGTCAGCAAGGTAACGACGAGGCTGTTGCCTATAAGCCGTGGGAAACCTGACTGCGTCCAGATGGCGACATAATTGTCGAAGGTAACGCGGCTCGGGAGGTACTGCATCGTCTGGGTGACAATGTCGGCCTCATATTTGAGGGATGTCAGGAACATCCAGATCATCGGACCGATGCAGAACACCGTCAGGCTTGCGAGCACGATGTAGGTGGCGATGTTCGCGATCATCCGCCGGTGACGCTTGCTTTCAATCATCGCCCTGTCCTTTGGTAATCCTGGAGATGCGGATATACCCGGCCGCGAAGATCATCAGGGTCACGAACATCACCACCGACAGGGCGGATGCGTAGCCGAAATTGAACTCCTTGTAGGCAGTCTGAAAGGCGTACAACGACAGCACTTGCGTGGCATCTCCCGGTCCGCCACCGGTGAGAATGAGGAGCAGATCGGGCGAATTGACCAGACCGATGACGCGCAGGATCACTGCCGCCGCGATCACGGTCTTGAGCATCGGCAAGGTGATCAGCCTGAGCTGCGCCGCCAGGCCTGCGCCGTCGACCGCCGCTGCCCTGTAGAGATCCTCGGGAATACCCTTCAGGCCCGCGAGCAGCAGCAGCGCGAAGAATGGAAACCCATGCCAGGCCTCGACGAGAATGGTCGCCGCAAGCGCAGTATTGGGATCAGCAAACCATGCCTTGTAGGCCTGCAGGACGCCTAGCCGGACAAGAAGATCGTTGATGACTCCGAGCCGCGGATCGAGCAGCAAGGCCCACATATGGCCCGCTACGACATTGGGCAGGAAGTAGGGAAGCAGGATGAGCACGGCGAAGATTTTCGTGCCCGGCAAATCCCTGTTGAGAGCTGTCGCGGCGAGAAGACCAAGCGATAGTTCCAGCACGACCGCGGCAGCAACCCACACGACGGTGTTCTTCAATGCGATCCAGAATACCGGGTCTGACCACATCGCTAGATAATGTTTGAAGCCGACCCAGCCATCCAACCCGGGACGCGTCAGACGCATCTCGCGAAAGCTGATTGCCATGCCGTAAAGCGTCGGATAGGCGATCACGAGAAGGATAAGGGCGAGGCTGGGAAGGAGCAGCAAATACATCCAGTATCGGGTCTCGGACAGTTCGCCGAGAGCCCGCATAGGCAGATATCTGCTCGAGCTTATTATCATGAATCTGCGATGCGAAAGCACCGTCCCGTTGCGTTCTGAGCACGGCTGCACGTCCGGGGATCAGCGGAGCGCCGCCTCCAGGCCCTGGATCATGCGGTCTACTGCCTGTTCCGGCGTCGACTGACCCGTCAGCACCGACTGGAAAGCGGGATTGACGACATTTTCGGACCAGCCCGCGGCGCCGACGAAATTGTTCGGCAGGCGTCCGAACTTGAGCGTTTCCGTCGCCGCATTATAGATCGGATTGCCGGTGATCCGCTGATCCTGCAGCGCAGCGGCGGAGGCCGGAAAATAGCCGGTCCCCTCGAGCAGGGCCAGGGCAGCGTCCGTTTGGCCCCAGAAGCTCACCCACCGCCAGGCAGCCTCGATATTGTCTTCCTTCATGACGCCGTTGCCGGCGTACGCGACGCGAGCGACATGCGCCTTCGGACCGGCCGGCATCGGCGCGGTCGAGAATTGTTCGCCCTGCTTCATCGCACTCGAGATTTCGTTCAGCGAACCGGTATGATGCCACACCATCGCAGTCTGCCCGGTGCGGAAGGCTTCCATGATCTGACGGTAGCTGTCGTGGGGCGCGCTCGGCGGCACGACCTTTTCCTTCAGGAAGAGATCGGAATAGAACGTTATCGCCTCAATCGCCGCGGCCCTCTCGATGGCCGGCTGCCCATCCTTGACGATCGGCGAGCCGAACGCCTCCATGACATCGATGACATATTTGAAACCGCCGGCGCCGGCGCGCATGCCGAAGGCATACCTGCCCTTCGAAGGATTGGTCAGTTTGCGGGATGCCTGAAGGAATTCGTCGAAATTTCGGGGTGGCCCCGCCAGTCCAGCTTCCTCGAAATAGTCTGCGCGGTAGTACATCCAGTCAACGAAGGCGAAGGCGGGAACCGCATAAATGACGCCATTGCTTGAAAGCCCGGTCCAGCGGTTGTCGGGAAAGTTCGCCTTGCCCTCCCACCCATTCACGCGCTCGGTAAGATCGATCAATCCCTCCATCGCGGTAAGATCGGCGAAGCGCTCGGCGATCACCATGGCGGTATCGGGACGCCCGCCGGCCAGCACGGCCGATGAAACCTTGGCCATATATTCCGAGTTCGGGATGTTTTCCTGGATCACCGCCACATCTGCATTCGCTGCCTGAAACAATCCGATGATCTTGAGTAAGCTGGCCATTTCCGACTGACTGGTGAAGTGGTGCCAGTAACTGATGGCACTCGCGGCACGGGCACCACCAATGCGCCCTGCCATCGCGAGGGTCGCCGAACCCACGAGAAACTGCCTTTTGTTCAACCGCATGCGAACCTCCAAGATATCAGATCAGCAGACTGATCGATCAGTTGGAGTGTTGGGTAACATCATTTCCCAAGCCGTGCAACCGCGCCGGAGAGGCAAGCAACGACGTGTCAGACCAGACCAAGGTTCCGCTGCATGGCCGCCTGGAAATGGGACTGCAGCTTTGCTTCGGCAGCGTCGGCATTCCTGGTGCTGCAAGCCTCAAGGATGTCGAGGTGTTCCTTGAGCGTCCGGATCATGATCGGCGAGGTGACTTTGCTGTCCAGCCGCAACAGACGTAGATAATTGTGCATGCGCCGATAGGTGCTATCGATCAAGGGATTGCGCAGCGCGCCGATGATTGCGCCATGCAGCTCTCCCTCCAGCGCATCCATCTCCTCCAGTTGCTCCTTTCCCACACCCTCCCGTTCGATGCGCCGGACCAGCCGAGAGTGCCGCATTTCCAAGGCATTCATGACGGCTTCATCGCCCTGCTCGGCAAAGACGCGAATTGCCGAACGCTCTATGATGGCGCGGAATTGGTAGGTGGCGCGCGTGAGCTCCATGCCAGGTTTTATGAACTGGATTCCGGAGCGTGGATGGATGGTGAGAATTCCTTCCGCTTCGAGCTTGCGCAGAGCGTCACGAAGCGGAGCGACGGGCACGTCAACAATCGCGGACAGTTCGCTCTGCGAAACGAATGCCCCGACCGGAACGCGCCTGTCGAACAAGCGTTCCAGAATTCGTTCGTAGGCAACATCGCTCATACGGGTGGCCGCCACCAGGGTATGAGAGATGGCTTTTGATTTGCCCACCACTTGCGGCACCTCCATTGATTCGGTACTGAGACATCTTAGCTGATAGATCAGTGCGTTATACTAAACGATCAGAAAGCCCCTGTGATGAGCCTTTCGCATTTTCGTATAACCCGATTTCAGTTCGCCCGCGACCGGGTAATCGGGGACAGTCAGGTTCGAGCCGACGATGTAAACGTCGCTGCGCTGGAACTCGTTTCGAACAGTGGTGAAGTGGGACTGGGCTTCATCCAGACGCTCTTCAATCCCCTGCCCGACCAGACTGAGATTGAGACCGTTTTCGAAAACGAGGTTTGGCCGGGGCTGAAAGGACATAAGGCGATCGCGCTGGTTCATCGTGTGAACCGCCCGCGCGGTGGCAATCAGCGGGCGTACTCCCTGCCTTTTCATGAAGCGATCCAGGTGGCGCTTTGGGATCTTGCGGCAAAGGAAGCTGGCCTACCCCTTCACGTGCTGCTCGGCAGTCGTCGCAACCGTGTGAAAGCCTACGCCAGTGGCCTCGATTTTCACCTCGACGATGATGCTTTCGTTTCCTTGTTTTCCCACGCGGCATCGCTTGGCTATTCCGCTTTCAAGATCAAGGTCGGCCACCCGGATTTCGATCGCGATCTGCGGCGCCTGGAGCTGTTGAAAACCTGCGTGCCGGCAGGCTCGGAAATCATGATCGACCCGAACGAGGCGTGGACCTCGAAGGAAGCGCTAATGAAATTGGTGGCGATCCGCGATGCCGGCCACGATCTTCTCTGGGTCGAGGATCCAATCCTGCGTCACGACCACCAAGGATTGAGAATGCTCAGGCAAGCAATGACATGGACTCAGATCAACAGCGGCGAGTATCTGGATCTTCAAGGCAAACGGCTTCTTCTGGAAGCCCACGCAGCCGACATCCTGAATGTCCACGGTCAAGTCACCGATGTTATGCACATTGGTTGGCTGGCCGCCGAGCTCGGCATCCCGGTCAGCATCGGCAACACCTTTCTGGAGATCGGCGTGCACATGGCGGTCGCGCTTCCGGAAGTCGAATGGCTGGAATATTCGTTTCAGAACTTCGATCATCTGGTGGAACAGCCCATCGAAATCCGGGCCGGCTACGTCTATGCGCCCGATCGACCTGGCCATGGATTGGTACTGTCCGAAAACGCGCGCGGCGAATGGATGAGACCAAGGCGCCTGGTACGGTCGGAACTGGGTACCGCGCCAGAAAATGCACGCCTCCCTGGCAAGTGAGTGAATGACCGAGCCAGCTTGCGAGTTGGCGATGCATGGCGCAATTCACGCCACCTCGAAGACCACATGTCCGAAGAACGTGCCGACACGATGCGCGCGATCATCTCCTGGGGCGCTACGCGGAGTTGTTCGGCTACGACGAGCCGTCGAAGCAATTCGACCTCGAGAACCCGGCGTGAGCGAGTTCGCAGGGCTGTCTTCTCAGG
Organism: Mesorhizobium sp. M0923; assembly: GCF_040319365.1. Classification (NCBI taxonomy): domain Bacteria; kingdom Pseudomonadati; phylum Pseudomonadota; class Alphaproteobacteria; order Hyphomicrobiales; family Phyllobacteriaceae; genus Mesorhizobium; species Mesorhizobium sp. M0923. The sequence goes on from NZ_JAMYNW010000032.1 coordinate 16,100, forward strand.
AACATTCCATGATTTCGATCGAACAGGCTGCCAATTAATTTGGGCATCGTCCTGCCGCGCGGGTCCGGGATCGGGTTCCTCGGTGCTGGAATTATGTTTCTCAAGAAGGAACTGAACGTGTGCGACCTCAATACTGCGCCGACCCGCTGGTCTTCCGCCGCGTTCGGCGTCCTCGCCAAGCCCGCCGGACGCTCCTCGCCGCGGTCGCGGCTGGTTAACCGAGTTCGAGCCCAGTTTCTCGTCCGTGTGGTCTGCCGCAATCCCGACGTCGGCATCGGTCATCTGAGCCTTCGGCGCCTCGACCGCCCCGATCTGAAGAGCACCCGCGCGTTTCGAGGTAACGTCCAGCAATCGGCGACAACCCGCAACCAATGCCGGTTGAAGCTGTTGTGGGACGGCTCGGCCTCGAGCCTGCGGTTTCGGCAGCGCGATAGTCTAGGGCGTCGAGACCTTGATAGAGTGTCGAAGATAGCTTCCGGCCTGGTTTCCACCGCCATACGAACTGCGGCGGGTGATCAATTGGCTGTCACATGAACCAGCTCATGAGCATTCCGACCATGCACATCGCCATAGCGATCGTGGAGGCCCATCCCAGCCAGCGCAGCCAGCCCTTGACGGTGAAGTCGCCCATGACCTTTGGCTGGCCTGTCATTATCATCATGACCGTCATGACCGGAACGGCGACGACACCGTTGACGACGGCTGTCCAATACAGCGCCTTGATCGGGTCGATTGGACCGAACGTGATCGCTGCTCCGAGCCCCGTGGCCGCGGCAAGAGTGCTGTAAAACGCCACAGCCTCCCCAGGTCTGCGCGACAACCCCACGGGCCATCGTCTCGCCTCGCCAATGGCGTAAGCCGCCGCGCCGGCCAGGATCGGTACCGCCAGCAACCCTGTCCCGACGATGCCGAAAGCGAAGATAGCAAAGGCAAAATCGCCGACGATCGGCCGCAGCGCCTCGGCCGCCTGAGCGGATGTCTCGACGTCGGTGATGCCGGCTTTGTTCAAGGTCGCCGCGGTCGCGAAGATGATCGCCAGCGCGATGACGTTGGAGAATGCCATGCCTATGAGAGTGTCGGCGCGTATTCGCGAGAACGCGTCGACCGCCTGACGTGGAGCCCTCAACAACGATTTTCTGCGATGATTTGCGTGGACCTCTTCGGCCTCCTCTGACGCCTGCCAGAAGAAGAGATAGGGCGAAATCGTCGTGCCGAAGATAGCGAGAAGCGTAGTGAAGAACTCGTTGCTCCAGACAATTCGCGGGACCAGCACGCCACCCAGTGCTTCGGCCCAGGGAACTTGCACAGCAAACACGACAGCGACATACGAGAACAGGCTCAACGTCATCCATTTCAAGATGAGCGCGTAGCGATCGTAGTTCACGAAAACGATTCCAATTACGCAAATGGCTGCGAACAGGACGACATAGAGAACGGTCGGGCCGCCGATTAGAAGCTTCGTCGCATCGGCCATGGCGCTGAGATCGGCGCCGATGTTGACGGTATTTGCGATGAACAGAAGAGTTACGATGGACTGTAGAAGCCAATTCGGATAGTGGCGGCATAGATTGCCTGCGATGCCGTGGCCGGTGGTCCTTCCGATGCGCGCACTGATTTCCTGAATCGCGACCATCAGAGGATAGGTCAGCAGCATCGTCCATCCGATTGCGAACCCGAGTTGGGCCCCCGCCTGGCTATAGGTGCCGATCCCGGATGGATCATCGTCCGACGCGCCAGTGATGAGGCCCGGCCCCAGTCTGCGGAGGATCGTCTTCTTCACGGGAGAGACAGATGAACTCGGTCGATTTTTCTTGGAAGCCGCCAGCTCATCCATTGCGTTGGGTCCACAGAGCAAAGCCAGCAGCACCAGTAGCTGCCGCGATTTCGCCAATAGCAATACCGTAGAAACGTGCCACTTTGGCGGAGGATCTGCGCCCTCCGAAGGCAGAAGTTACAGGTTCGAATCCTGTCGGGTGCAGCATTGCCGCAGTTCGCTTGCCGACAACTATTCCTGCTGGAATTGACAGGGCCAATCTTCAGGCCTCGTCAAGCCAGAAGGCAACTCGGTCCGGGCGTCTCCGCAAGCCATGTTGAGCTGCCACTGGGACAGACCCGCCGAATTGGAAAGATCGACACCCTCGATACGGGTCAGAAAGAAAAAGGCGCGGTCAAAGTCTATCGGCGCGGTGAACGTCGCTCCTCGGAAGTCCGCCCGTGCGAGATTGGCAAACGAGAAGCGGCTGCCGCTGATATCGGCGTCATGGAACTGCGCACGCCCCAATTCTGCCTTTGTGAAATCAACATTGGTCAGATTGGCGCCCTGGAAATTCGAGCGCTGCATTTCCGCGCTCGCAAACACAGCGCCCTGCGCGTCCATACGGCTGAAGTCGGTCCTGTAGGCCTCGATTCTGTCGAACCGGGCGCCTTTGGCGGTCGAGTCGGCCAGGGAAGCACGCACAAGCGTTGCCTTCTCAAGATTTGCCGCACGGAGATTGCTGTTCCTGAGGTCGGTCGAAGTGAAATCAACACCGAACAGGTTCGCCCCGCTCAGGTCCTGTCCTTCTAGGATGAGAAGCTTCTTGTCACACTCGTGCCAATTAACGCCAAGCGTCGCGGCTGCGTCGCAATTGTGAGCAGCAGTGGCGTTCTGCCAAGCAAACACAGTGCAAACCGCTAGAGCCAAGCCGGATGCGCCGTAAGCTCTGGTTCGCCTCAAAGTCATTGTTGCTGGACCTCTGCTACTCGCCGACACTCAACCTTACCACATCTGCTGACACTCGAGCCACGGTGACCACCGCCGTCACAGTTAGCGCATTTCTCATATTCACGATTTGATGTTGATCAACCGATCAACCCGCGCGTGGGGCGCGATTTGCGAGCGCCTCCCCATATCATCGCCGGTCCAGCAGAGCGCCCTGAAAGAATCGCCAGCCCTAAAGCGGACTATAACGCTAGCATCGACTACGCGCGCGCAGAAGCAAGCCGTGAAAACGTGGTTGTGAAGATCATCGAGTAGCGTGCCGGCTAAGCGTATCTCTAGGGAGCGAGGATGATCACGCCGCCAAGACGACACGGCGTGCCGATCGCGAGATACTGCCAGGAGGCCATGGGGCCGGGATTCCAAGCCATCGTAGGTTGCCTGCTTGGGCCGGATGGACGCGAGGCGAAATCATGCAATCCCCGCGACGGCTCATCGCCGCCGACAATATGGACCCAGAAAGAGAGGCGAGGACGGAAGCGGAGCTTGCGATTGCCGAGCGATGGTCTTCTTGCTCGTCGGTCCTCTCTAGTGGGTTCCCGGGAGGGCGATGCAAAGCTAAGTCTCTGCGCGGCGACGCCACCACGTGAGCCCGCAAGCGAAGACCCAGTTGAAATAGATGAGGGCGATAACCGGCCCGGCCAGGGGACCTTGCAGGTGCCAATAATCAAGGAAGTACCGTGCGCCTTCTGATAGCGTTCCATACGCCGTACCTACGAGCACGACGCATGCGGTAACAAGCAATCCGTTAGCGATATGGAGTGAAGGTATAGTGCGCAGTGCGTTGAGCCAAGCGGCAAACGAGACCGCAGCTAATGGCAGGCAACTCAACGCGCCCGCGATCCACCCGTGGCCAGCGCCAGCCAACGCGATGAAACCGAACAGCAGCAAGGCGCCGAACAGCGAGGCGATGACGTATTTCATGCGTCTAGTTCCGGGACTCCGAGTCCTTCTTAGCTACGGCCATCCCATTCTCCTCGCGGAAATCCTTTAGCGAAGCGTGCCGCAAATCCTATTCACCGCGCAAGTACTTTACGCGGCCAGCCCGTACTTGCCAGGATGCGACCTCTAGGAGAAGCCGTCAGCTAATTTCTTTGTCCAGCTTGCAATCGCGAGCCCGCACGCGATGCCGACACAATCGGCAAACCAGTCGAAGATATCCATGTCGCGACTTATTATTTGCATGCCCTGCAGTATCTCGATCGCGCCGCCAGTAAGGGCGAGAAAAACTATCAGCCTTGCTCTGTGCTCTGGCCAACCAAGACTGCCGATAGCCGTCAACACGACGAACGCTGCGGCGTGATTGAGCTTGTCATCGTGAGAGGTGAACCCGAAACCAAAATTCTGCAAAAGCCACACCGGTGAGAGCGCGAGCACGAGGACACCGGCCAGTGTGACCAGAAAAGCAATCCTTGCCACGATGGGAAAAGGTCTCGCACGCAACAAATCAGGCCACTCCTTTTATCCGAACCTAGGACGCCGCTACTTCGAACATAGCCATCCGCACGTGGCGGCACATTGGGGAACAGAGTCCATTGCCGCAGATGGCTGGGAAAAAGGTAAATTGGAATCTCGGTAGGCTTCTGCGTTTAATACGGCAGTATCAGGGCGGGCGTCAGAAGCAGGCTGCGATCGGTGCCACCGACCAATGCAGCAATCGGAGGGGGAGTTTGCTGCGCGTACCGAACCGGCCACCCGGTTGTTCACCAACGGCGGCCGCGCCAGCAAGAGCTGCAGCGGAAAAACCAAAACGAGCTGCTCGGGCGGCAGCAGCGACAAGACAGCCGCAACCGCAATCAAGTCGCGGGGCGCCTCGGAGATCCCTGCGTCCGAAAATCAACGATTCAGCCACGGTCAGCCCGTGAGGCGCGCACGAAAGAGCGTGGAGCCGTCCGCCAGGCGCGACCTCGAAATATCCCGGAATCCAGCCTCGGTCATCCACGCGCGATACTGACCTTCAGTGTACGATTCGCCGTGGCGATAGAGGTTCAAGAAAGTGACATTCAGAAAGACACCCTCAGGCGGGCCGAGGCGGTCGTCATCGACGACACCCCACCCCGCAATTGCGATCTCGCCTCCGGGTGTGAGGCAACGTGCCGCGTTCAGGATCGAACTGCGCGCCTGGTCCGGCGGAAGCACCTGGACGACGGCCTTCAGGATCGCCAGATCGTGCCGACCGATCGATGGAGCGACAGTTATGTCCCCCTCTTCGACGACCACGTCGTCTGCACCGTATTCTGACAGGATCGCTGGCGCGACCGCTGCGACCGTTGGGAGCTCCATCAGCGTCGCCGCAATCTGCGGCCACCGCTCCCGAAGTCCGACAAGAATGGTCCCGGAGCCCCCGCCGATGTCGATCACCGAACTGATCGCCGAGAGGTCCATCTCCCGGGCCAAATGTCGGCCGAAAATCACCCCGCCCGGTGCGAGCCTGCGGCTGAAAGCCGCCGCGGGCCTCGGCCCCCGCTTCGGAGAAGTCGTGCAGCGCAGCCGGCCGGTTCTGTCGCAGCGACTCTGCCGTCAGCAAGTCGGCTCCCCAGAGCTCCCGCAGGAGGGCATGATCGCCGCCGCGATAGGTTGGCTTGGACGCGTCGAGGAAGGCTGACGCTTCGGCTCCGTTGCGAAATTGACCATCGTTGACTTCGAGAAGACCAATGCTGGCGAGCGCGTAGAGGAGCCGCGACAGACGATCGGGCTCGACTTGGAGCGCGGCCCCAAGGCCGTCAGCGGTCACCGCGCTGCTCCCGAGCCGGGTGAAGATGCCGAGGTCCAGCCCGGCGCGAAGCGCCAAGGCCGCGGGCACCGCTGCGATCAGTTTGTCGATCCGATCAGAACCAACCATGCCACATCTCCTTGCGCAATCCAGGACCGAGTTTGAGGCTCGGAAGATCGGATTGGACCGAGGCGGCGCTGTCCTCACCTATCCAAGCTGAAGAGTTGTGCGACCGACCGTGAAAAACACGCCGCACTCTACAGCACGACCGGTCTATCAGGCATTGCACCACGCCAGTGGCGTGGAATTGGGTTGGGCTGTACCCGGTGCGCGGGTTTGTGAAAGATCATACCCGCGCCGCTGCTTAGCTACTGAAATTTGGGACTTCAAAATGCCGTTCAAACGAGCCGTCCATACCATTCCGATCTTCATCGCGGTGACTTTCACCAGATCCTGGCTTCGCAGCGCGCCACCGGAAAGAAGATATCGATAGCCGTCATCCAGTGCGCGCGCGCTAGATGCGTCTGCCAGGCTGTGAAGGCCCGCTCCGGCTCCTTGTCCGAATCCACGTGCAGAACGATCCTAGAAACTTCCCTCCAATCGGCCCCTTCGTCAGAAGCATCAAGCAGGCGGATAAAGGTAAGCAGGTGCTCTTCGTCGTAGCCAGGCGCCTCGTCGGCAACGTCGGTGTCTAGCAAGGGCTTGAGCATGGCCCAAGAGAAAAACGCACCCGTGGCAAAGCGTCAAGCGAGAAAAGCTCGCCAGAACGCTATCGTAATCACGATCAGATTGCGCACCAACTCCGGATGCTGGATGGCCGTTCTGAAGCGCCGAGGCACCCGAACAGCCGGGGATGTCTGCCTGGCGATGCCGAGGGCGCGAGAGTTCGGCGATATCATCGCCGCTGCTTCCGCGGGCTCATGCGCGTGTCGCGCAGACCGGTCCGGCTGTAGCCTTCGACGTCAATGGGACGCTGACCTGGCACTTCTCAGACAGCGGGCCCAGTGATCTGGGCCTCGTTCCTGCCGCTGCCGATCGGTGGCATTGTGTCGGACCTCGACCCCGCCGAATAAGCTGCTGTTGCATTGCTTCATCAGCAGGCTGCCAACCTCGAGCGCCTCCCAACCTTGTCTGGAGCTGATGAAAGCGAAGCGTGCCGGTTGATATTTGCAACGAATGAGGTTTGTTGGCGGAAACGACGAATTGTTTGCCTGATTCCGAAATAAACAGCTCATCCGTTTCAACGCGTGCCATTAGACAAGAGGAAAACTCGATGAACGTTTCTCCGGACCGAAACAACCAGGCTGATCTCACATCAATTACGGCCGACATCGTTTCCGCCTACGTGTCGAACAATCCCTTGCCGGTCGGCGAGTTGTCGAAGCTGATTGGGGACACCTATGTTGCTTTGCAAGGGATCGGCACGCCTGTCGTTCCGGCCGCAGTCAAGCTGGAGCCGGCGGTGTCGATCAAGAAATCAGTGTCACCTGATTTCATCATCTGCCTGGAAGACGGGAAGAAGTTCAAATCCCTCAAGAGGCACATCGGAGTTCATTACAATTTAACGCCCGACGCGTACCGCCAGAAATGGAGCCTGCCGTCCGACTATCCGATGGTGGCGCCGAACTACGCAGCCACCCGCTCGGCTCTTGCGAAATCAATTGGGCTCGGGCGCAAGGCGGCGCCCGCACCAGCAGCGGCAGAAAAACCAAAACGAGCTGCTCGCGCCGCGGCGGCGACAACAACCGCAACGGCCGTCAAGTCGCCGGTGAAGAAGGCGCGCAAGGCACTCGTCAAAGCGTAGCGTGCTGCACCCGATAAGGAGCTCCAAGCAGTGTCGTACCTGAACGTGGCGAAGCCCGCCTTTTGCGACGGGGCTCCGTGTTGGGGCGGATCACTCTGCGGCGCGGCGGGAAAATGATGAGCGAGAACTCGTTTTTTGTCTGGGTATCGACCACGCTTGCATAAATCGGAGCAGGAAAGCTTGGATCGTCGAGCTTGACCGAGTGATATTCGCGGCTTTCGCGACGTCTTCCATGCGGTGCCGACGCGCTCGTTCTGATTGACCTGCTTCCGGCCCGCTCAGATGAACCTCGCGGGTAGGGTGGAGGCGCTGGCCGGCTTCGGGCTTAGCACGGGCGACATTGCCTGCGTGCTCGCCACAGACGAGCAGGTTTAAGGCGACCTATGCCCATAAGCTCGAGAGCGTCGCCATCAAGGCCGACGCACGGGTCACCGAGAACCTATACCGCAAGGCGAGCGGTGAAGGTCGAGGGCCGTCACTGAAGCACTGAAGCAATCTTCTGGCTGAAGACCAGGGCGCGCCGGAAGGAGACGTCGATCCATGAGCTAGAGGGAGACACATCAGTGACCTTCGTCACCACCTTCAGCGCTGGTCCAGCTTCTTCGCAGTCTCCCGCTGCTTCGATTCGATCTCGTCCAGTACTGCTTCTGGCGCAATGTCTCTCTTAATCTCGCCGACTTCTATATCGCTTAAGGCTGGTTTTACACTCAACCGATCCGCAATTGAATCGACAAGTTCAGTAAGCTTTGTGAGTTCGTGCTCCGTTAGCAGGCTCACCTGAAGGTCCAGATCCGCCCGTTTATCTGCGGCAACTGACATCCGGTTTTGGCTGATCAGTACAAAGGTCGAGAGGAATATGGCCTCGACGGAAGCTACCATAGCCAATATCACGAATGTCGGATCAAATGGCGGAGTGATCGGTATCCAGCCCAAGTTCAAGACGATCCAGCCGCCATACACGGCCAAGTGAAGGTACACGAAACGCATACTGCCCGTAAAAGAAGTAATCGCCTCAGCGATTTTCTCTTCCAAAGTTGCATCGCTTGCTTCCTTCGCCCGGCGCTCCTCAATCGCTTGGATATTGCGTTTCAGTGTTTGGCTGAGTTCAGTCGGAGGTGGCGGAGGCAACGTTGGAGAATCCATGGAACACCCGTTGGATAGCTATCGGTCCTGCCACTCAGGGCAACGTACAAAATCATGGATAGTCGACTTTGTTCCCGACTAGAGCCATCTAATCATTGGCTCCGCTTTTTACCGGGGCCCGGGGTCTTAGACGCTTGGCGCCACCAAACGGTGGTTTGCAGTTTGCGCACCCTTGGGGAGGTCAAGTTGCCGAGCGCAGTGGTGTCTCCACGCGGCGGTAAGGCCGCTCGGGACTGGGCATCGAGGCTCAGCGCACCGCGGTCGTCCAGGGGGTGCTACGGCCCTCTGTTTAGGGCTCGGAGTGCCCGATGTCCGGTTCCGCCTCTACATCGTGACGCGGGCCCCTCATGGGAACATCGCCCAGGACCGATGAGCACCACGTGCTGCAGCCTTCCGACTGATCCTTCCCGGCAACCGCCGTCACGACTATACCGAATGCAAGCGAAATGGCGAGGGCGACACCCATTGGGAGATGATGCATGCCTGCCCGCCTACCGAGCGCTTGGAAGACGGTCGATGGAACGTTTGGAGATAGTCCCATCACCGCCTCAACATGCCTAACGAACCGTTATGCGGCTGGCGGCACGGTGCTGCTTGATCGAACCATCGTCGCAGGCGGGGGTTCTGCCCAAGACAACAAAAGCCCGCCGACCGAAGCCGACGGGCCAAGTGCAACCAACAGCTGATCACAATTTGCTGTCTGGCCGGAGTACAGGCACCAACACGCGAAAGGGCCGAAAGTTCCGCAGATGCTAATATACAACATGTGCGAGGCTGGCCCGGAATTCCGGTGGGAGATCCGACCCGGCGGAACCTTTCAGAGCCGCATGCCTTGTCCCTTTTGGATGAAGGAGACGACAAATGAGCCTTGACATAGGAAAGGTCGCCATAGCGTTGCTTGGCCTGCTTGCCTACAAGAACAAGGACAAGATCGGCGAGCTGATCGCGGGAAAGAGATCGACAGATCCCAATAGTGCCGGCTCGCCCGGCGGCCTCGGCGACATCCTGGACCGCCTCAGGAATGCAGGTGCCGGCGACCAGGTTGATTCGTGGGTAAGTAAAGGATCAAACCGACCCGTTCAGCGGGAGCAGGTTGAAAAAGCAATCGACCCGCAAACGTTGAACGATCTGGCCGAGCAGACCGGATTGTCCCATGACGAGCTTCTCGATCGGCTCACAAGAGAACTCCCTGACGCAGTGGACAAGCTCACTCCCGACGGCCAGTTGCCACCGAGCAAAGGTCCAAGTCTCCTGGACGAGGTCCCAAGGACTGGTCGCACTTAGCGCCACCTCGCCACGACATGTCAGGTCATCCCGGGTCGCTATCGCTCGCAATCAAGCGGTACGGAAAATGATTGCGAATGTGGTCGTTAAAGTAGCGGCCCTTCGCGAACGCGGCTTTGAATGCCGCAAAGGTCTCTGGCGGAACACCCTCAAACTCGTACCGCTTGCCGCTGGCCACGAACCACACCGAAAGTACCTTCCGCTCGGGATCGTACTCCGTTTTGCGAATCGAGGTAGAGGGCATAAAGGATCAACGAGCGGAAAAGCCGTCGCGTTCCTCGTATTTGATGGCGGGGCGCAAAGGAAGCCCGGCGGCGCGACCGTCCCTCTAGTTCAGCGCCGGCGGCTGCCCTGGCCTGAAACTTTTCAGAGCGGCAGCGATGCCCATCATGATGGACGGGTCAGGAAAGTCGAGCAAGCGCAACGTGCCCGGCTCCTCGCCGCAAACGCAACGGATTGGCACGATTTGGTAGTCATCGTCGAACGGCGTGCCGCAGCCGTTTGCAAGAAAATCATATTCCGGGAAGCAGGCCTTCAGGAATGCTTCGACCTCGCGCAACACCGCTTCGGACCGAGCCCCTGAAGGTGGCAGGATGACGAAGCTATCGACCTCGTCGCTTGCCGGAGTACCGGAAGTATTGATGGCAGTAAGCATGAAGAACCCGACATAGCTCCTGGCGACTTTGGAACCAAACGCGGCATCTCGCGCGTTCCGTGAGGCTGCCCGCCGCCGTATGCCGGCGGCGGGCGCATCGTCCGCTACCATGATTGGCGGCTGTACCAGTCATCGACGTCGGATCGGACCCTGTCCTTTTCGATGCCGTAGCGTTCCTGAATTTTGCCTTCGAGCTGGTCACGCTTTCCGGCAATTAGATCGAGATCGTCATCAGTGAGCTTGCCCCACTGTTCTTTAACTTTGCCTTTGACCTGCTTCCAGTTTCCTTCCACGCGGTTCCAGTCCATGGTTTTCTCCATCAGGCGATCGCCATAGTTACGAAACGATTGTCACCGGTTTTGGTTCTACGAAACGAAAGGCTTCCCGATCAGTTGCTTGGATCGGCTGAACGCAAAAAGCCCGCCGCACCTTTTCGGCACGGCGGGCTTCAGGTAGAAAATCAGTCGTAGATCTTAAAAGTTTTGCGGGTACCTGGATCAACCAGGACGGTTCGTCCCTCGGCGACTACATAGCGGTACTGAACGTCCGGCACTTCGTAAAGCTCTGACTGTGTCGGGCAGAGCGGTGCCAATGTTGAGCTCAGCACAGGGAAGGCTCAGGGATGCTATCGGCTTCTTCTTTACATATTCCCGGATCACCATGTCTTGCTCAGGCTGAATGATGACGTCCTGAGCGGCGGCGGTTCCGATACCTACGAATAGAAAGATTCCTGTGGCAGCAGATAAAAGTTGCTTTCCCATATAGCAATCCTCCAGCGAGGCAACCTTCCGCTACGGTGCTTGATGCTTCCGTGCGAGGCTACTTACCTAAACGGGCAGAAGGACTTGTTGGAGCGCTCCTCGCCTGGGCCAGATCCAAGGGCCTCAAGCTCGCTGATCTCTTGGGCCGGGGGCATGGTGCCGATGCGGTCCCAGAACGCCTTTCGCTTCTCCGCCAGCGGGTCAGCCTTTGGATCGAGCTTGTCGCCCACCTCTTTTCGCCAGCTGAGCTTGTCGGCGTCGGTGTGGATGTAGGGCAGCTGCTGCGCACGAAGCGTCGCCGGCCCGACATACACATGACTTGAGCGCTCGATCTCGGCGACCCGGAGGAAGCGCTCCGCGATTCACCAATGTTCATGACGCGCCTCTTTTTCCTGCTGTTCTGCTCCTCGCCGCCGTCCGTCCGGTTGATTGTCACCGTGCACGTAATCAGTTTGTTCCAGTCCGGGCCGTGTTCGATGACGTTATGAAGCTCGGAAATCTCTTCAAAATAGTGCTCGATCGTAATGGGGCCGTTCTGATGGTCGTAGACGAGAACAGCTTTCCAGCGCTTATCGCCATGAAGCGATACAACGTGACTCATGCCGAATTTCTCCTCCGGTCAGCAAACAAATCCGGCTGGATTGCTCGCGGGCCAAAGCCTTGACCACCCGCTCGTATAGCATGCCTACAAGCGCAAATCTTAAAGGCACGACGCCGCGAAGGTCCTGCGCGATGAACTGCAAGCTCGCCGACCGGGCAAGCATCCCAATTACCAACCAGCGGCCGGCGCGGCGCTCAACGTCGCCTTTTCGGCGGACAGCCCAGGTCTCTGAGCGGGCCCAACGCGGGCTGATCGGAGCCACCTGTCACCAATTTGGGACAAAAAAGCGTGCAGCTAGGCCGCCTTCATGAGCTCTGCCACTTGAACGCCCAGCCGGAACGCCTGACCGTCTGCAAACGAACGCGCGTAGCTCTCAGATGTAAAAGGGACCGTGGTAGTGGTGCCGCTGACCGTGACGCGAACCGACCACTCTTTGTCCCTAACGATTTCAACGGCATGTTGCTCATGCCGAGCCATGCATTCCTCCCAGAATCTTCCGTTGAGGATGAGGAAGATAGCGTCTTGAAACTGGTTTGCATACAAACAATCCGACACCGCAAGGTCGAAATGTCAAAAAACAGCGCACAGCAACGCCTCAGCTCATGGTCCTATCCACTTGCGGCCGGCCTAATTCCCCATGGACAAACTCGAACGACTGAGTCCACACACGTCCGACACACAGGTTAGAAACGCTGCCCGGGGCTGGTTTCGCCGCTCGCTTCTGGTCAGCCGCTTCGCCCCGAGGCAATGATGTTCGGCGGACGCGTTCTCGTTTCGACTGCGATCCCCAGCTCACTAGGTCGGTCAAGCACGAGAGGCAGTTTCTCAGCTGGAGAAGGTTGGATGTGGGTTCCTCCCACCGCCAATGGACCCTGCCCCAACATTCTCTGCCACGGCTCGATGGCGCACGTACCGCGCAGAACCGCGGGCTTTCAAGAAAAGCTGGTAGCCGCGCCGCCGCTAGTCTCCTTTGTCTGGTCGATCGCAGGCGACCTGGCATGGAGGCATGGCTGTGAACGTATCTTGTCGTTAGCACTGGACGGATTGCCCCGCCAGCTGCAGATGGCCGTCTGATCGGACCGCCCATCAACGATGTCCTCGGAAATCTCGTGGCGCAGCTTCGGGCCCCTGGTGAGCCGTCGACCGACCGCGGCGACGAACGCGTCGTATCGCTCGCCAGCCTAGGCCCGTCATCGCATTTGTCGAGCAAACTGTCCTGAGCTTGATTGAGCATTCAGTATGAACTCACACATCAGGGCCGCGCACTCCTGAGGGTGCGTCTCGAACAGGAGGTGCGCCGTGTCGTGGATGTGCATGTCCAGGTGATCGACTCGCGGGCATAAGCGAGTACCTCCTCGACTCTAAATACGGATCGTGCCGCCCCCAGAGCATGAGCGCGGGCGGCTGATGATCGCGATGATAGGCCGATATCTCCGGAAAGCGGGCGACGTAGCGGCCATACTCGGCGAAGATCCGGAACTGTATCTCGACCAGCCCCGGCCTGCGCATCCGTTCCCAATCGAGATGCCAGCCCTCGGGCGCGAACAGCGGCTTAAGCTGATCCGGGATGTCACCGACATAAGTGTGCCGCACGCCCTCGAAGTTCAGCCATTCCGCGAGTTTCGCGCGGTTTTCCGGAGTGGGATCCGCCCAATAGACCTTGTTCGCGTCCCAGTCCGGACCGAGGCCCTCCTCGTGGGCATTGCCATTCTGGATGATGAGTCCGAGCACACGGTCGGGGCGGGCGAGCGCCAGATAGTAAGCGACGGGTGCGCCGAAGTCGTGGACGTAGAGGAAGAACCGCTCCAGCCCGATCTCGTGCGTCAGCGCGTCGATCGTCTGCGCCAAGGCCTCCAACGTATACGGATAGTCTTCTGGCGCCTCCGTGAAGCTGAACCCGGGCAGATCGGGCGCGACGACCCGTGCCACTTCCGCCAGCGGGTTGATGACGTCGCGGAAGCTGTACGATGAGCTGGGCTGGCCGTGGAGCAGCAGGACACCGGGCGCATCGCGCCGCCCCGCCTCGCGATAGAACAAGTTCACCCCGTCCACTTCGACCGTATGATGCTTGGCTTTATGAACGTTCAGCATGGCCGTTTTCCGTCTTTGGTTTGCAGCGAGCGAAGAAACCTGATAAATTGGTCAATCCGGTTACGTTTTGTAACCATGTAACGGAATATTAAAGGTTAAGTTCCCTGTCGCCCGATCCCACGGCCTGGGTGCCAGAGCACTTCATAGGCGGCCACGCCGCCCTCGACCTTTCGAACGCCGTGTATGACCGGCGAAACCCGCCCCTGCACAATGAACTCTTCAACTCCCCTCGCGATATCGGGACGTGGTTGCTCGCCGCGGGGTTGGCAGACGAACAGGAAGCAGTGGCCGTTGCCGAGATACGGGATCGGCACTTCCTCCACGAAGTTCGTGACATACGGGAATCGTCATACGCGCTCTTCGACGCGATCGCCTCAAATCTGGAGCCTCCCTCGCAACCGCTTGGTCTTTTATGCTCACGCGCCGCAAACAGGTTGGGAGCCCAGCAAGTCGCGTGGGATGGGACACGGCTCGCTCTGGCGTCTGATCAATGGGAAGACCCAGCCTTGGTGACCGCATTCCTTGCGTTCTTGTCCATCGAGGCGTTTTTTACGCTACCCCGCGCAAGGCTCCGCGTGTGCCCACGATGTGGGTGGCTCTTCGTAGACATCTCACGGGGCGGAAAACGTCGCTGGTGCAATATGCGGGTTTGCGGGAATCGCGAAAAGGTAGCCCGCCATCGGGACCAAGTGGCATCGTACGAGGTAAGATGACAACGCATCCCGCGCCATGGCCTCATTCGTCGCATATTGTGGGCTCCGGATTCAAACATCATGGCGCGTCGTTGTGCCACCGGCGAGCTCGGCGCGAGCTGACTATTCGTTTGTTACAGGTTTGTTGAGGTTTCCCCCGGCACCGAAGGTGTCCCCGGATGCCAGTTCGCAGAGCTGGCGATCAGTGCAGCAAAGGCAAAGACCAAGCTTGCACCGCTGATGCCTGCCCAGCCGGCCTGGGCCCAGCATACTCCAGCGAGACTGGAGCCGGCCGACCCACCCAAGAAGAACAACCCGGTGAAAAGCGCATTCATGCGTCCGCGCGCCTCCGGTCGGACTGTGTTGATGGCGATGCGGCCGAGCACCTGGTCGGCGACAGTACCGAGATTAAGCAGAACCGCCCCAATGGCCAACGCCGCGAGCGACAGCCAGGGGAAGCGATCCGCCTCCCAGAGACCCCAGCCGCCGGAAGTTGGCAATCCGATGAGCACGACGCCGATGAAAGCCGACAGGTGTGCAAATCGCGTTGCGCCATCTGACCAGCCTCGATCGGCGATCCGGCCCGTGAAAGGCGCAATCAACGCAGCGGGTATGCCGACCAGTGCGAAGGCTGCAATGCCAATCTGGTCGAGCCCGAATGGTGGCTCAGCAAGCCTCAGGGCGACCGCCGTCCAGAAAACATTGAAGGCAGCCATCAGCAGGAACTGATAAAGCACGCGACGGCGCAGCAATGGCTCTTCACGGATCAGCTTCCAAAGCGATCCGATGAGAGCGCCGTACTGAAGACCGGTCGCCGGGCGATGAGCCTTGACAACGCGCGCAAGGATCAGGCCGAGCACAGCAACCAGTACGGCCATGATACCATAGAATGCACGCCATCCAAGAAACTCGGCAGCCAGGCTTGCGGACGGGCGCGACAGGAGGACGCCCACCACGATGCCGCTCTGCACCGTGCCCACGATGCGGCCCCGATCTTTTTCCGCCGCCAGTCTCGCGATGACCGGAACGAGCATCTGCGCGACCGTGGAGGTGATGCCGACGGAGGTCGAGGCGACAAGAAAAAGTGCCGCCGTTGGGGCAAGCGCGCTGGCAATCAGCGAAAGCACCATGAGGACAAGTGTCAGCCCGATAAGCCAACGGTTCTCCATCAGATCGATGAGCGGGACCAGGAAGATCAGTCCGGCTGCGTAACCAAGCAGTGTGACGGTCGGAACCAACCCCGCCATTTCCGGACCAACCTCGAATGTAGTCCCAATCAAGCCGAGCAACGGTTGAGAGGCATAGAGGCTCAATACGATTGCGGCGATGGCGGCGGTGAAAACTGGGACCAAGCGGCCCTCGGTGGCAGAGGCATTGCTTCTGCCAGGGTAATCGAGAGATGACGTTCCGTGTCTGCGCCGTGGCACGAGTTGGAAGATCAATTGGGAGACCGACATCGGAGATACCCTCTTTGGGAGAAAATGGCCGAAGGCGTCGATGAGATCAGGCGGCCGCGGCCGCCCCGCGCGACGCTGCAGCAAGTTCCTCGAAAAACTGATGCAACGTGCGGGGCTGGCGTCCGAGGATGGCACGCAAGGTCAGGGTGTTTCCGGCGGAACCGAAGTCGGAATAGGACTGAAATACCCGTTCGAGCTGAGCAAGCTGCTCCCCCCGGAAGGGCGGCTTCGCGACAGCGGTCCATTGCTCGAACGTCACCTCGGCTGCCTCCACGGGCCGGCCAAGGGCGACGCTCATCATCCCCGCAATTTCAACGCGATCGTGCATACTTTCTGCCGCAAGCTCGAAAGAGCCGTAGGCGAGCCGGCCGGACGTCAGGGCCTCGGCCGCCACTTCGGCGACGTCGCGGTAATCGACACGCGCCAGGCGCGCCGTTTTCGCAAACGGCTCGGCAAAGACGCCGGTTTCCACCACGCCTTTCCAAGCAGCTGCCATGTTCTGAAACAGCGTCGCCGGATAGAGGATGGTGTAATCCAAATTCGCGCGGAGAATGGCCTGCTCAACGGGCAGTTTGCTTGCGTGGTTTGCAAGTCCGTTCGCCGGGTGGATAACTGAAGAGAAAACGAACTTGCGGATACCGGCACGCTTTGCGGCCTTGACCATGGTTATGCCTAGGTCCGCTTCATCGGCCACGAACGGCGGTCCGACATGATAGACTCCGTCGACGTTTCTCAGCGCTGCCTTTAGGCTCTCCGGATCTCGAAGGTCACCTGAAGCAATTTCGGTCGCTCCGCTCGCGCGTGCCGTCGCAGCAGCGTACTCACTGCGGACCAACGCCCTCACCGCTATGCCCCGCCGGGCAAGCTCGGCCGCGACGAAGCCGCCGCTGCGGCCGGACGCACCGACAACCAGAACAGTTCGTGTCTTGGGTTCTGACATGAGTTCTTCCTTTCGTAGCGAGGTGGCGTCCCTGCCCCATCGAGTGAAATATCGAGTTCCGCTTTTCGGATGGTAGGCGCGGAAAATGTGATATGGTCTCTCTAAATTTGAGAGATCATCATGGGCGGATTTCGAGACATTGAGGCGTTTCTCGCTGTCGTGGAGCGCGGCAATCTCTCAGCCGCGGCGCGGCACCTCAGCCGCTCCTTGCAATCTGTCAGCCGGTCGCTTGCCGCGCTTGAAACCAGCGTCGGCGTCGAATTGGTCCGCCGAACCACCCACAACACGAAAACGACTGAGGCAGGCCACGACTTTTATCGACGGGTGAAACCGGCACTGTCTGAGATTGTCGAAGCAAAGGCCGAAGCCGGCAAGCGCAGTGCCGAACCTTTCGGACTCCTAAGAGTAGGAGCGCCGGTGCTCTTCGGCCCCACTTACCTGGTACCCGTCGTGGCCCGCTTCATGGAGCGCTATCCGAGGATCGAGGTCGGCCTCAAACTGTCGGACCGATTCGTCGATCTCATTGAAGATGAACTCGACCTTGCTGTTCGCATCGGGGAACTCCGCGACTACGATCTCAAGGCCCGGCGCCTTGGAGCGACGCGTCTCGTCGTTTTCGGCGCTCCGTCGTATTTCGCCACGTACGGGCGGCCACAACATCCGAAGGAGCTAGCGAACCATCAGTGCATCTTCCGCAACACCGACCGCGATGCTGGAAAATGGCAATTCCTGGAAGCCGGCAAGCAGCTGAGCGTCAATGTGGGTGCGCGATTTCACGTCGACAATGCCGCCGCAAGCCATGCGGCGGTCGCTGCGGGGTTGGGCATCGGTCGGGTACCACTCTGGCAAGTAAGAGACCTGGTAGACGACGGGGCGGTTGAGGTTATCCTGGCAGCGTTCGAACAACCGCCGATCCCGATTCATGTGGTGTGGCCAGCGACCCGGCTTCCACTTGCCAAGATGCGCGTCTTCATCGACTTCCTGGTTCAGAACCTAGTCATTGGGGACAGCGAGCGAAATTGAACCGACATCTGATTTTCTGTTAAGCCTGCCGCCGTTTGTCGCCTTCAGGAGCTCTTTCGAACTAGACTAGGCTGATCGTGCCTCGTACCGGCGGACGCCGAAAACGCGTTTCGACGCGCCTAGAGACTAGGTGATCCGCGCTGCGAGAAGGATCAGCAGCCGCCTCGTGGCGTGTCTTGGCGATACATGAGGTTACTCTGCAGCAGCCCGTACAAGCTTCGTCACGCCTTCGCCAATGGCGTCGATCGTCGCGGAACTCGGCTGCCGAACGCCCGGTGCTACGTCAGCTTCTAGGCGCTGATGAGGCTTCCGGTTAGCCATTGGAGGTCCGCATGGTGTAACGCTTGGTGCCCGCACGAGATGGCGGGAGCCGGACCGTCTCGATCGTTCAGTGCAGTGCAGTGGGCGCCCGACGACGAAACTCGACTCCCCGGCCCCGCCACGAGGTAGTTGATGCTAACTCGGGTTTTCCAAGCGATTTGCTTTGCGCCACTCCTCGTACTCCCCGCGGGCATCGTCATGCAGCGGATAGTAGCGTTGCAATGGGCCGCCCTCCATGAGCTTGGCTCGCGAAAACTCCTCCCAATCGTGATGCTTCTGTGATTCTTCGATCACCTTCGGGGCCATCACGACGGGAAGCACCACCACGCCGTCGTCGTCGGCGACGATGATGTCGCCGGGGATCACCGTGACACCGCCGCAGGCAATCGGAACGTTGACGGCATAGGGATAGATGCTGGTCTGCACATGATAGTTTGGCGTCCAGCCGCGCAGCCATAGGGGTAGATCGAGCTTTTCGACATTGGGCCGGTCGCGCATGCACCCGTCGATGACGATACCCGCCCCGCCCCTGCCCTTGAAATAAGTCGACATCATATCGCCAAAGACACCCGAGCTCATGTCGCCGCGCGCGTCGACCACGACCACATCGCCCTCCTGCGCGTGGTAGAGCACGTGCCGGTGAAGTTGGGTCTCCGGATCGGCATATTCTCCCTCGGTGAACAGGTCCGGCCGCTGCGGCAGAAACTGCAGCGTCAGCGCCGGCCCGACGATCGACTTCCCGTGGTTTTGCGCCACCGGACCGACCATGTGCGGATTGCGGAAGCCCATGTGGCCAAGTGTGCCGGCAATCGTCGCGGCGCCGATCTCCCTTAGCGCGTCGATCAGGTCTTTAGGCGGCCGCGTAATGTCGGACGTATGCGTCATTGTGGACTCCGATTGAATGGAACTACCAGTTCGTAACAGAACCGTCGCGGCGCCTAAGGTGAGCCGCTTCCCAGAAACGCCAACTCTGCGCCTGGACCGCCACTTCGTTGACCTCGACGCCGAGCCCCGGCAGATCGCCGACCGGGTAATCGGTCCCGTCGAGCCGTGGTTGCACGGGGAAGAAGTCGGAATTGTCGAAGCCCAGCTTTGTCTCGGGCGCCCTGGTCTCGAGCCACGCGAAGTTGGGTACCGCGGCGGCGAGATGCACGGTAGCGGCCGTGCACACTGGACCAAGCGGATTGTGCGGCATCAGGTCCACATAGTGCGCCTCGCTCCAGCCAGCGACCTTCATCGCCTCGGTGAGCCCGCCGACATTGCAAACATCGATCCGGTTGAACTGATGGATGCCGCGCTCGATGTAGGGCAGGAACTGCCACTTGCTGGCAAATTCCTCGCCGATGGCAAAGGGGATGTCGGTCATCGTGCGCAGCGATTCATAGGCCTCCGGCGTCTCGTCCCGTATTGGCTCCTCGAGGAAATCAAGCACGCCGCGGCCGAGCTTGTTGCAGAAGCTCGCCGCCTCTGCCACCGACAGCCGATGATGATAGTCGATGCCGAGAACGGCGTCGTCGCCCAGCGCCTCGCGCGCCTTGTTCAGCATACCCGCGGTAGCGCCGATCGACTCGCGCGGCTCGAAGATGTCCTTGCTGTTTTGCCCAAAGGGGAAGAAGCGGATCGCCTGCCACCCCTGTGCGCGTAGTTCGCGGGCCCGTTCGATGGCAACATCGCCCTCGGCCTCGTCGCCGGTCGAGGCGAAGGTGGGGACGCGGTCGCGCTGCTTGCCGCCTAGCAGCTCGTAGACCGGCACGCCCAGCGCCTTGCCCTTGATGTCGTGAAGGGCGATGTCGATGGCGGAAATCGCCGCCTGCAGGACTCGCCCGCCTTCGAAGTACTGGCTGCGATAAACCTCCTGCCAGATCCGCCCGATCTGCATCGGGTCGCGGCCGATGAGAAACTCGCGATAGTGCTCGACCGCGCCGGCCACGGCCCTCTCGCGACCGCTCAAGCCGCTCTCGCCCCAGCCGAAGATGCCCTGGTTGGTCTCGACCTTGACGAGCATCTGGTTGCGCGTTCCTACCCAAACCGGATAGGGCTTGATCGCGGTGATCTTAAGCTTCTCAGTCATCCACGCCCACGTTCCACACGCATCGGCCCTATCTCAGTTGGCTTTGAGGGCCATTTCAGTTTCGCCGTCGAACAGATGCATCCGCTCCTGGTCGAACTCGAGCCAGATCTGCTCGTCCGGCGAGACGGCAATGTTCGGCGGCACGCTGACGTTGACGATGGCGCCGGACAGAAACGCCTGCACGAAGGTGACGTCTCCGGTCGGTTCCACCGTGTAGGCCTTGGCCGGAATGGAACCGGGGACCGCGCTCTTGTGGAGCTTGATCGTCGAGTGACGTGCGCCGAGCACGACTTTCTTGGTCGTCGCTCTCGCGACCTTCTGGGCATTGCGCGGCGAGAGCTCAAGGCGCCAGCCCTCGGCGCCGGTCAACACCGTGTTGCCGTTTGCCGTCGATGCCTCCAGCGGAATAAGGCTCATCGCCGGGCTGCCGATGAAGCTGGCGACGAACATGTTCACCGGATGGGCAAAGACCTGCGCCGGTGAATCGTATTGCTGCAGGTAGCCGCCATTCATCACCGCCATCTTGTCAGCCATGGTCACGGCCTCGAGCTGGTCATGCGTCACATAGATGATCGTTGCCTTGAGGTCCTGGTGGAAGCGCTTGATCTCCGACCGCATCTGTACGCGCAGTTTGGCATCGAGGTTAGAGAGTGGTTCGTCCATGAGGAACACCGCAGGGTCGCGGACGAGGGCACGGCCAAGGGCCACGCGCTGCTGCTGCCCGCCCGAAAGTTCGCGCGGCTTGCGCTCGAGCAGATGCGTCATGTCGAGCACCCGCGCCGCTTCCTTGACCTTCTTGTCGATCTCGTCCCTAGGGAGTTTGCGCATCTGAAGCGGGAACGCCAGGTTCTTGTAGACCGATTTCTGCGGGTAGAGCGCGTAGTTCTGGAACACCATTGCGATATCCCGGTCCTTGGGGTCGAGGTCGTTGACCACCCGCTCGCCGATGATGATGTCGCCCGATGTGATCGGGGTCAGCCCGGCGACGAGATTGAGCGTGGTTGTCTTGCCGCAGCCTGAAGGGCCGACGAGCGCAACGAACTCGCCGTCATTGACCGTCAGCGAGACGTGATTGACAGCTTTGAAGCCGCCATAGCTCTTGACGAGATCTTGGAGGACCACGTGGGCCATCGGCAACTCCCTAGTGCTTGACCGCGCCTTCTGTAAGGGCGCGTACAAAGTATCGTTGCAGGACCAGGAACAGCACCACGACGGGCACGCTCATCATGAAGCTGGCCGCCATCAGGCCCGGAAAGTCCGTCGTATTTTCCGAGAAGAAGCGCTGGATGCCAACCGGAAGGGTCAACTGCTCGTTCTTGGAGAGGAAGGTGTAGGCGTAGATGTACTCGTTCCACGCGCCGATAAAGGAATAGATTGCGGTGGCGATGATCCCCGGCGTCGAGAGCGGCATCACGATCATGATAAAGGCCTGGAACCGTGTGGCGCCATCGATGCGCGCCGCCTGCTCCAGCTGCACCGGGATGTTGTCATAAAAGCCCTTGAGCAGCCAGATCGCCAGCGGCAGGCCGAAGGTGAGATAGGTGAGGATCAGCGAGCCGTGCGTGTTCACCAGCCCGATCGCGCGCATCAGGATGAAGAGTGGCACGAGAAAGATCACCGCCGGGAACATATTGCGCAGCAGCACGGCAAAAAACAGGAAATTCCGGCCGGGGAAACTGAAGCGCGAAAACGCGTAGGCCGCAGGGACAGCCACGATCACCGAAAGGATTGTCGTAACGGTCGACACGAAAAGGCTGTTCCAGAAGAAGCGGAGGAAATCCTGGCCGACGCTGTTCTGCGGATCGAGCAGCTTCTGGTAACTGGCGAGGGTAGGCTCGTCCGGCCACCATTGCGGCGGGAATTGCGTCGCCGCGAATCCGGACTTGATCGAGGTGATCAGCATCCAGATCATCGGCAACGCAGTAAAAAGCAGCATGAACACGAGGAATATGCGCCCGGCCCACCGCCAACCGTCGACGCGCATGCGGCGACGGGTCGGGGCTCGAGAGGCTGTCTCGGCAATCGTGCTCATGCGCTCCCCTCTTTCCGCTCGTTGCCGCTTAGCGCACGGACGTAGAAGTAGCCCAGTGTCATCAGTGTGAGGAACAGGAGCACTGAATAGGCCGATGCCACGCCCCAGCGCTGCCGTCCGAAGGCGAGCTCATAAATGTGGGTTATCCAGATATGCGATGCGTTCGACGGCCCGCCGCCGGTCATGATCCAAGGGATGATGAAGGAATTGAAGTTGGCCACTGCGAGCAGCAGCATCGTCACCACCGAGACGTTGCGCAAGTGCGGGAAGGTGACGTGCCAAAAGCGCTGCCATGCACTGGCACCGTCGACTTTTGCGGCGCGCAGCAATTGGTCGGGGACTGTCTGCAGGCCGGCCATCATCATGATCATGGCAAACGGAAACTCGCGCCAGATATTGACGACGATCAGGGAGGGCAGCACCGTGCTGACATTGTCGATGAAATTCGGCGGCCGGTCGGCCAATCCGAGGCCGACCAGCACCGCGCCGATGATCCCGAAGTCCGAATGGTAGATCCACTTCCAGATATAGGAGGCGGCGACGGCACTGATGACCCAAGGGATGATCAGGATAGCGCGCATGACACCACGGCCGATGAAGTCGCGGTGGAGCGCCAGCGCCGTTGCAAACCCCAGGACAAAGGAGATGAAAGTGGACCCCAGCGTCCAGATCAGTGTGTTCCAGGTGACCTTCCAGAACACCTGACTGGTGAGGATCGTCGTGTAGTTGTCGAAGCCGATGAAGGTCTTGTCGCGGAGCTGCAGACCAGGCGGTGTCTTAAAGAACGACAGCTCGACCGTGTAGTAGATCGGATAGGCGATGACGATGAGCATCACGGCGATCGCCGGGAGCACATACGCGTAGTCCGCGCGATGCTCCCAGATCTTCCGCAGCGTGCCGGCTGTACCGGGTTGCAATCTTCGGCGAGCCTCGGCCTTGCCGGTCACGATCGTCACTTGTGGCGTGCCCTTATTCTTCGGAACGAGGCGGCTGCGCCAGCGGCGCAGCCGGTCAGGTCGTAGGTCAGGCTTGGACTAGAGTCCGCCCATCACGTCTTTTACCTTCTTGGCCGCGTCGTCCGCTGCCTCGTCGACGGTCATCGCTCCGGTCAGGGCATTCTGCAGCATGTCCGGGATGATAATGTTCATGATCTCGGGGGCCTGCGGCAGCGCTGGGAACGGAATGCCGTATGGCAGCATCGAGGTCGTGACATCGAGGAACTTGATGTTGTCCAGACGTTCCTTCATCCACTTGGTCTTGAAGCCGTTAAGGTTGCCTGGGTTTGATCCGGCGTAGGCCATCTTCAGCGACCATTCAGGGCTCGTCCACATGCAGATGATAGCCTTTGCAGCAGGCTCGTCTACCTTGCCGCCCTCGACATATTCGGGCTTCAGGATGTGAATGTTCGAGCCGCCGAACACGACGGCGCGCTTGCCATCGGGGCCAGTTGGAATCAGGCCGTAGCGCATGTTGTCGATGACCGTCTGCGCCTTGTCCTTGTCGGTGCCCGTCGCCTTTTTCTGCAGGTCGAGCATGACGTTGTAATCGGACGGGTGCGAGATCATCATGCCGAGCTGGCCGGCGACGAACAGGGGCTGGTTATCGGCCTGCTGGTTGGTGAGCGCCGAAACCGGAACCGACTTGTCGCGAACATACATGTCGTAGGAGGCTTGCAGCGCCGCCTTGCTCTGGGGACTATCGAGCTGGACCTGCTCATAGGTCGGATTCGCGGTGGCTTCGTCGAAGACGCCGCCGCCATAGGCCCACAGCTGTGGCATGAAACGGTACGGCGTATTGCCGGCATTCTTGCGCGCCACGAGGCCGTAGCCGGCAATGCCGAGCTTGTCGTGGATCTGCTTGGAATATTTGACGACGTCTTCCCAGGTTGCCGGAGCCTTGTCCGGATCGAGGCCCGCACGCTTGAAGATGTCGGCGTTCCAGATGAACGCCATCGTCTCGTTGTTGGTCGGAATGCCGTAGGTCACGCCCTCCCAGGTCACGGCCTTCATGGCGCCGGGCCAGAAATCCTCGGTCGAATACCCCACATCCTCTGGCTTGAGCGGCGCCAGATAGCCCTTTGAGGCGAACTCGGTACCACCCAGGATTTGCAGGCGGACCGCCATCGGCGCGGCATTGCCCAGGAGCGCCGTGCGGAACTTGTCGAGAAGGTCGTTATAGGTGAGGGCTTGTTCCTCGAGCTGGATGTTCGGATAGGTTTTGCGGAAGGTCTCGAAGAAATCCTTATAGTACTGGCGCAGGAGGTCGGGGTCGCCCTCGAACACGCCCTGATACCAGAAAGTCAGCCGCCCCTTGTAGTCGAGCGGGGTGACCTTGGCGCAATCGGCCGCCGTGTCAAAATCCTGTGTGCCGGCGATTGAGCGCACATATTCCGGCGACCACTTGCTGAGGTCGACCGGTGGCGCAGCCAGCGCCGATGTGGGCATCAGGGATGCCATCAAAACAGTGACGACAGTGCCGCGCAGGATCGCACTGCCGAGCGTAATCCTCGTCATAGGTATCCTCCCTGGTTCTCCCATGCCGCCCTGCGCCAAGGCAAAGCGGTCCTTGCTCGTTTCGATCGCGAGAATGCTCAATGTATTCTCTCGATCCCTTGGTACGTTTTCAGATCATGGATTGCCTGTCAACGCGCAGGATCGTACATTGTTTGCGAAAGCCGTGTGTGATATCGGGCAAGGTATGTATTAAATTGGGAGCCGGCCTTGGCCGAAATAAGCGATTTCAAAGCTATGCCACCTGTGGGCACTGATCCCATCGGGGCCTCCAGCGAGGGCGCCTCGCTTTATGAATTGATCAGGGAAGACATCATCGAGGGACGGCTCGCCGCCAACGAACGGCTTGTAGTCACCGATCTCGCCCGGCGTCACGGCACCTCGACCAATCCTGTGCGCGAGGCCCTGCAGCTGTTGCGCGGCGAAGGCTTTGTCATCTTTGTCGCCAACCGCGGGGCGCGCGTCCGACCCATAGATCAGGATTTTGTCCGGGATATCTACGAGATCGGTGTTCTGATCGAGCCAGCCCTGACACGATGGTTTGTGAATATGGCTACTGGCGAGGACATCGCCGAACTCGAACGTCTCCAAGGCCTGATTGAAGAGAACAACTTCGCCGACACATTCAGGCACAGTGAGCTTGATACCGCTTTCCACACCGTGATGTACCAGCGGCACTATAACCGCCACGCCGCCGAGCTTTGGTGGAAGCATCGCGAAGTGCTGCGAGCCGTGAGCCGTCGTTTCAACTTCACGCTGGCGCGACGTGCCGCGATCATGCGCGAGCACCGCGAGCTCATCGCGCTCGTAAAGGCGGGAGAGGCCGACAAGGCGGCCGAACTCGTCTCCCGCCATGTCGAGGGCTCGGGCCGGCATATTCTCGAACAGATGCGTGCGCGCAACGCCGCCCGGGCCGGATAGAATGTCCAGTCCAGAACCTCGTTAGGCTGACCATTCTCAGACAAAGGTTGTTGAGATGAAAATCACGAGCATTCGGCCGTGGCTGATCAAGTCCGATGCTTCTTATTGGGGAGAGTTCCTGTTCGTCGAAGTGACGACCGACGAGGGAGTGAGTGGCTGGGGAGAGATCACCACCACCACAAGGCTCGCCAACCGCGCGCTCTGCACGATCCTGCGGCAGATCGGCGTCGCCGTGACAGGCGAGGATCCGGCGCGTATCGAGCATCTCTGGCACAAGATCTTCCGCAGCTTCACCTACATGGGAAGCCGCGGCGCCGCCGTCGAATGCGTGAGCGCCATCGACATAGCCCTCTGGGACATCCGGGGCAAAGTCCTCGGCAAGCCGATTTACGAGCTGTTGGGCGGACCGGTACGCGATGAAATCGCGCTCTACACCCATCCCAACCAAGCCAAATTCACCAGCAAGGAAGCCGTGGTCCGCGAAATTCTAGACGTCGTCGAATCCGGACACACTGCGCTCAAGTTCGATCCGTACCCGCACCAGGGTCGCAGCGCCGATGGCCTGCCTCGCGAACAGCGGGACGGCTATCTCGATGGCAGCATGACCCGCAAGGACGAGCGCGAAGCCGCCGAACTCACGGCTCTGATCCGTGAAACGGCAGGGCCCGATGTCGACATTCTCATCGATGCGCATGGCCGTTTCGACGTTCCCACCGCCATTCGCCTCTGTCGAAGTCTCGAGGAAGCCGGTCAGATCGACTGGTTTGAGGAGCCCTGCCCGCCCGAGAGCCTTAACGCCCTCAAGCAGGTGCGTGAGAAGGTCAATACCGCCATCTCGTGGGGCGAGCGCGGCCACACGAAGTGGGATTTCGTGCCGGTACTTGAGAACAAGCTCGCCGACTACATCATGCCCGACGTCACCTGGACCGGCGGCATTACCGAACTCAAGAAGATTTCTGCCCTTTGCGAAGCCTACTACGTCCCGGTCTCGCCACATGATGCCGCGGGACCGATCAATGTGGTTGCGGGAGCGCAGGTGATGATGACTGTCCCCAACTTCTACAAACTCGAAACGTCGGAGTGGAACCTGGGCAAATACGATCACCTGATCGACAGACCGCTCGACATTTCGAACGGCAGCCTCAAGCTGACGTCGAAGCCTGGTCTCGGTATTGAGATGGACCGCGACTATCTGCAGGCCCACGAGATTGAGCTGGGCTAGCAACACTCTATGCCCAGGGTACGGGGCGACAAGCCGAAAACGAGGATAAGTCATGGCAAAGACAGGTGGCGCCGACGAGGCGCTCAATCGGGTGAACGCGAACTCCAAGCCATCTCAGCTTCGCATCACCGACATGCGGGTAGCCGAAATCGTCGGCGCGCCGTTCACCTCAACCCTGCTCAAGATTTACACCAATCAGGGCATCGTCGGACTTGGCGAAGTGCGCGACGGCGCCAGCGCCACCTACGCGCTGATGCTGAAGAGCCGGCTGCTTGGCGAGAACCCCTGCGACATCGACCGCCTGTTTCGCCGGATCAAGCAGTTCGGAGGGTACGGCCGGCAAGGCGGCGGCGTCTCGGCGGTCGAAATCGCGTTGTGGGATCTCGCCGGCAAGGCGTATGGCGTGCCCATCTACCAGATGCTCGGCGGCCGGTTTCGGGAGAAGGTGCGCCTCTATTGCGATACCGATGCGACCGTGCCGAGCGGCACCGAGACCGGCAAGCGCCTCAAGCAGCGCATGGCGCTTGGCTTCACCTTCCTCAAGATGGATCTGGGGCTGATGCAGATCGCGGATGTACCCGGTGCGGTCGTATCCCCTGCCGGCTCACTTGAAGGGTACCGCGTCCACCCCGGCCGCGGCCCGGTCAAGACCACGGAGGAGCGGCGCGCCCGCAATGCCGCGTATGATTTGCATAATGTCCCCCACCCGTTTACTGGCCTCCACTTTTCCGACAAGGGCCTCGACCTGCTTGAGCAGTACATTGCCGAGGTTCGCGAAATTATCGGCATGGATGTTCCGCTCGCCATCGACCATGTCGGCCACATCTCACTGCAGAACGGTATTCGCCTCGCGAGGCGGATTGAAAAATACGTGCCAGCCTGGCTCGAGGATGTGATCCCATGGCAGTACACCGAGCAGTACCGACAACTGCAGGCCGCCACCACGGTGCCGATCTGCACCGGCGAGGACATCTACCTTAAGGAGGGCTTCGAGCCTCTGCTCAAGAGCGGCGGCCTCTCCGTTATCCACCCAGACCTGCTCACCAGCGGGGGCATTCTGGAGACCAAGAAGATCGGCGACATGGCACAGGATCACGGCGTCGCCATGGCCATCCATATGGCCGAAAGTCCTATCGCCGCAATGGCCGCGGCACATGTCGCGACCGCGACCGAAAACTTCATGGCGCTCGAATACCACTCTGCCGACGTCGACTGGTGGGACGATATCGTCGCCGGCATTTCCAAGCCGCTCGTGAAGGACGGCTTTATCACTGTTCCGGACAAACCTGGCCTGGGGATTGACGACGTCGTCGACGAGGTGATCTCGCTGCATCTGCAGCCGGGTGTCACCGGCATCTGGCAGCCCACGGATCACTGGGACGACGAGTATTCCTGGGACCGCACCTGGAGCTGAGGCGAAAAGAACCGAAGATGAAGATCACCGACCTCCGCTGCGCCGTCATCGGCAAACATCCCATCGTCCGCATCGTTACCGACGAGGGCCTCTATGGCCTTGGCGAAGTCGAATTCACCAAGACCTATCTCAAGCCCTGGGTGCTGCATTTCCGCGAGGCGCTGATCGGCGAGGACCCGACCGACGTCGAGCGGGTGATGCTGAAGATCCGCCAACGCGGCTCTTTCAAGCCCTATGGCGCGGTGGTAAGCGCTATCGAGCATGCGCTGTGGGACATTGCCGGCAAGGCCGCAGGCGTGCCGGCCTACAAACTGCTCGGCGGCAAGGTGCGCGACAAGGTACGCGTCTATAACGGCTCGATCCGCCAGAAGCGAATGGGGGACCGGCCGGAGGATTACGCCGCTGACGTGAAATGGATGATGGAGCAGCCGCAGAACTTCTTTATGATCAAGCAAGGCATCTCGTTCCATTCCAACATGAAGGACAGCATCGAGGGCTTCCATTACGGTGTGACGCAGAAGAAGGCCGGCTATCACGGTGCTATGGATCAGGGCGTGATCAGCGAGCGCGGTTTCAACCACATGCTCGACTGCGTGATCGCGATGAAGGAAGTGCTGGGCGACAAGGTCAGCCTGGCGCTCGACTGCGGCCCGGGCTGGATGCTGCCCGATGCGATCAAGTTCGCTCGCGCGGTCGAGAAGTACAATTTGATGTGGCTCGAGGATATGCTGACCGGCGACTATGTGCCGTGGGTCAATCCGCAGGCCTATCGGGAGCTGACCACCTCCACCTCGACACCAATTCATACCGGCGAGCAGATCTACCTGCGGCACAATTTCAAGGAGCTGATCGAAACGCAGGCGGTGCGCGTCATCGGCCCCGATCCGGCCGATATTGGCGGCATTGCCGAGCTCAAATGGGTCGCCGAGCACGCCTATATGCACTCGATCCTGATGGCACCGCACGGCACCGCGAACGGCCTTCTCGGCCTCGGCGCGCTGATCAATGTCTGCGCCACCCTGCCCGCCAACTACATCGCGTTCGAATACCCGAGCGCCTCCGACCCCTGGTGGGAGGATCTCGTAATCGGCCTGCCGTCGCAGATCGTGAAGGACAGCATGGTGGACCTGCTAGAAGCCCCGGGGCTGGGCCTCGATATCGACGCCGAAGCAGCCAGGAAGTATCTCGGGGAAGAGGATGCAGGCTTCTTCGACTGAACCGTCCTTCTTGCGCCACCCTGCACACGCGGACTGATTCTCGCAAATTGGCATCCGGAATGACCGTTTCGGGCCGGAATCTGCCGGTCCGTTTTCGAAACACATTTGGCTGAAGCGGACATTCGGCAAACGACCCAATATCAGTCGCCGACTGGCTCCTTGCCGGTGATATGAATACGGGCGGTAGTGCGATTCTATTCAAGCTCCATCGAGTTAGGTTGGCCCAATGAATGAACGCATCCAGGAAAGATGGCCGGCTATACCGTACGGTCCTTGGCGCAGTACGTGTTCCGCGCTGCATCTTTATATTCAGATCATAGGGAAATATCGGCTCGCCCGCTCACCGTGGGTGAACCATTCCTGGCATGCGACCCTTTACATCGACGCTCGCGGTCTCACGACCGGCCTAGTGCCAGATGGACCAGGCGGGATCGAATTGAGCCTCGATCTGATCAACCATGAGGTGGTCGGACGAGCAACCGATGGACGCATTGCCCGGTTCCCGCTTGAGCCGATGTCGGTCGCCTTCTTTCATGGGCGCGCGTTGGATCTCATTCGTACTCTCGGTGGGACACCGGAGTTCCATGGCAGGCCGAACGAGATTCCGCAGGCTATTCCGTTCGCCGAAGACAGGATGGAACGCCCCTACGACGCCAATGCTGTGACACGGTTCTTCAGGGCATGTGTGGCAGTGACGAACGTGCTCCAGATCTTCCGTACGGCGTATCTCGGCAAGGTGAGCCCGGTGCATCTCTTCTGGGGAAGTTTTGACATTGCCGTGACACGCTTCTCCGGTCGACACGCGCCCTCACATCCAGGTGGTATTCCGGCCCTGCCTGACGAAATCACCCGCGAGGCCTACAGCCACGAAGTCTCGTCAGCTGGCTTCTGGCCAGGTGGGGGTGCAATCGACTTTCCCGCGTTCTATTCCTATGCATACCCGATGCCGACCGGTTTTGCAGCTGCAAGAATTTCTCCTGAAGCCGCATATTACGATGAAAAACTCGGAGAATTTCTGCTGCCCTATGATGCGGTCAGGCTTGCCAACAATCCAGAAGACATGCTCATGACCTTTTTGGAAAGCACGTATCGCGCGGCTGCTGAACTCGGTGATTGGGACAGGGCTGCGCTCGAGTGCAAGGTTGGTAAACCTCGACAACCTCGGCCCATGTGAGACACAGAGGATTCGACTGAACTGACGACTTTTCCCGACTACTAGATTGTCGTCGTTCCGGGCGAACTGGCCGAAAGCGGACTTGCGGCTTCGAGGCTCGGAAGGTCAGAAGCGGACCTTCAAGCGCCCCGCGTGCATCGACGTGAACTGACCCGTTGCGGACCCTCTTTGGAAACAAAGGACGTCGCGGTTGGGTCATGACTTCCGGTTCCCGGAATGGCGCGGCCGCGCCCAGTTCCAATCGGAGGATTCCAGTTCGAGCGGCCCTGATCGCGGGGAAAGGTCACGAACACGTCAATAGCCAGTCCATACATAGCCGAACACCACGCTGGTCCAGCGCTTTGGCGCTGCGCAGCGCACGCTATCTTGGATGTTGGGGACACCCCCTCATAGGGGGACCGTAAACTTGCAGGATTCGCGCGGCGCGGGCTTGTTAGCTGGAGATCCGGGCCGTTCAGGATTTCGCAATACCTCCGCAGGAGTCCGCGGCGTCCTATCAGGGGTAAATTCAGGAACCCTTCGACCGCCTTCGTCGCCTGGCACAATGACCGCACCCTCCGGCGGCGGAGCCACCTCATCTAAAGGACAGGGGGTGAGGTCGCGCTCACAGATATCCGCGAAGCCGGACCCATCCGCATCGATAGCCAATGGATCTGGGTTGGTTCCACAAGCCCCGATGTATCTTCCCCAAATTGGGTTTGTGTAGGCGAGGCGCGTTCCGCAGCTACCAGGTTCAAGCTCGCTCTGGCAACTCATCTGACCGTCCGCCTGGGCGAATGCGCGCACGTAGAAAAGGCTTTCATGCTGGGTGGCAAGCTCAAATGTTTTGGGACTTAGGAAGATCCTTGCTTGTCCATGGAGCCTAATGTTATTGGCTTCGCGCTGGAGGTCAACTTGGAGAACGTCGGCTGGATCGGGATCGTAGGCGCTTGGCGAACCGCCCGGATCGTCAAACTGGTTACGTGGGCCATGACTGAATCGTGAAGAGCCCTCATTTGCCCTCCGCTGGTAGGCAAATGTACGCTGGGCATTACCGACGTACAGGTCAACTTTGCTGATTGGACCGAACTCAGGCGTCGACTGCCATTCGATAAGAACCGGTACATGCTCGCCAGGAAAAAGGTTGAACGTTTCGCCCATCTGGAAGTCCGTTAGGTCAATCCGGCCGTTGCGGTTCCTGTCAATAGCGATCCGGAGCGCAGGCCCATCGGTCACCGAGAACCTGCCTGCCGCCAGCGCGTCTATCACCTCCGTATTGCGGTATCGCGCGGTCTCCCGATCGCCAGAGACGGGCGCAAACACAAGTGGTGCCTCTGTACGATTTACCAGCACGAGGTTCCTTGGTTTTCCGATGGCCGTATCCACTACCGGCGTGTCGCACCACTGCTCCTTGCACGGGCGTCCCTCTCGACGGAAGTTGAGGTCGCCATGTGCGTCTGATCCCCCAGCCATGAACCACTTCCGTGGCTCCGCTCTTGGAAGCCAGTCAAGATTGCTGGTCTGGTTTGCGTTCAGTCCCTTACGAAGGAACAAGTCCCAAACGTAAGCACCGTGGTACAAGTTAGAAAAAAGTCTTCGCGGATACTGCGGCTCCTCGCGGCGCTGCCAAAGCCAAGGGAAATGGCCAAGTGCGGAGCCATCGTGCCAAGGTAAGTGGTACTTGTACTTATTATCAAGAGCGCTCACCACTATGCGATATCTCTCGTCCTTACGGGACTGCAGGCGTGTGTCCTCATTCCAAAACTGAAGGCCCAAGATTGCGGGAGAGCTCCATGCTCGGTTAAGCGCCTGGGTGGAGTAGGGTACAATATCAGGGCCAATTACGCTGTCAGGCGCCAGCCCGACGAGTGGATGAGCCAGGAATGCAGCGCCTTTTTTCTCAATTTCCTCGATTAAATCCTCGAGCCTACGCGAAGCACCACCAAATCTTGTAGTATTGCTCGGAATGAAACCACTTGCATCGTCAGCCTTTCGAGGAAAGTAAATCATGTGCTGGCGAGAAGGTTGCGGGGTAGGATTAGGAACCCTAAAGCGCTCTAAAATATCACTCGCGACTTCGCTGCCGAGTTTGTCGCCTATAAAGTCCGCGACAGGCACCCCTTGCTCGTCAAGCACGAGATAACTGTCGGAGCCATTCGCCCCATAGGGTTTGGAATAGCGCGCACGGCAAGCAGACAGGCCATCCGCGGCTATACATCTGTCGTTATCTGGCCAAAGATACGCGAGACCATCGCCGAAGCGGATCGCACCGTTGCGCTGCTCCGTCGCGGACATCTCTGGCCAAGCGTCTAGCTCTTCTCCGAGATAGACCTGTGGAACAACGCGCCGCCCAGTGAAGCCGGGAACGTTGCCAAGCCTGACATCCTCGTCAATGTCGTAGTTTGCGCCCTTTGGCCCATACAAAATGTTCCTCGCAGCAGCAAAGCGCGAGGGGTTCAGATCCCGAGCTTCAAATCCGATGAACCGCTTGCAACCACTGTCGTCTTCGCGGCGGGCATCCGCCGGCCTAGCTACCTCTGCACGGGGGCAAGTTCTGCCAACCGGTCTGCCATTCGGACGTTGAAAACATTGCTCGCCTTCTACGGTCCAGCATCGAGATACGCCGATCGCTCCGTCGACCTGCTTTCCCCCTGAGGCATGATCCGTCGCGAATACAAAATCCATGCCCATTGCGCCCAGGGCCCGAACGACGTTGCGGTACGAATAACCCGATTCACCTTCGTTATCCGTCATTTGCGCGTGGTAATGCAGGTCGCCATAAATCCACCCCGGAAACCGGGGCAGCGGAGCCTCTCCAGCATGCACAACGAGGTAATTGGTAAACTCGCGGCTGTCGCCACCGTACTTAGTTCGTACATTCACTTGGAGATGAATATCTCGGCCGGGGAAGACGGGCGTTTTGGGGGTGTACCACAAGCTCGCATGCCAAGCGTGTGACTGTGAAATTTGCAAAAGTTCAGCGGTACAATCTCGGCCCATCAAAGGACTGCAAAGTTTATGCTCCGGTTCAGCGTCAGGCGTCGAGATCCACCCTTGGCGTTCGATCTCGCGCAGATCGCCGGGTTGGTAGATCGTCGATGGATTGTCCGGGCCCTCTCGGACCCTTTCGATAACCTCGATCTCCTGGAGAGTTCCCGCATGGATCCTTTCGAGGAATAATGCTTCCGTGTCGCCTCGGTTGTCGTCGTAAATCGCGTCGTGAAAAGTCACGGAGATCGGGATAGCAGTGTAAGTGAGCCCGCCATCGCCGGCCTCCACCGGCTCAAGCCGCCAAGGGGCGTCAATTGCGAACTCAAGCCCGAACTGGCCGCCGACAGCATGCACCGGGATTGGCATTTCAGTGAGCCCCAAGAGCAAGAGGGCTCCAAATCCCTGGCGCCAACCTGTCGCCATGCTGTGCTCCATCGCATGCGTCCCCTCGATAGAGAGACGGCAGCAAGTAGCTAATCCTATCTTGCACTTTCTGTCCATTTCATTCGTCCAAGCGAGGCGAAGGCGTGTCGGAAGGCACCGGCCGCCTAATCCACTGGAATGGCCGATGCCGCGGAAATGAGGCGCCGCACTGACTTCGCCCCTTGCACCGAACGCGCCCTTCGTGTGAGGCAGTGTCTCGGCCAGATCAGGAGAGCGTCGCGCACCTTCTTCTGGCTGGCCTAGTCCTAGTTCGGAACTTCGAACTTCCCTGGTCCTCCTGGTTGGTCGACCTTGACGGCGTCCTGCAAGGCGACGGCCTTTTTGACGTCGTTTGGACCTCGGGATCGGCCAATGTGCGGATTGCCGTTCCTACGCAACGCGTGCCGATCTGTTCCTTCGCCAGCCTGTACGAACCCGCCCCGTAGAAGACGCTGGGCACGTACTGATCTTCGTCGATTATCTGAAGCGCCGCGACCTTCATCGCGATGGTCGGAGTTGTGCCTCTGCCATTTGTGGCTTCTTGTTTCCGAAAGTTCTATTGCCAGTGTTCATGTCGTCCGCGGCCTTGCCACCGCAGGGGGTCGACGGATAGCAGCTTTCTTAGCTGCTTCAGTCGGACCAAGAGAACGCTACTGTGGCGCTGGCAGAATTCCAACGGCGCGCGAGATTGCGGATCGGCGAGGCCCGTTTTGGAGTAGTGAGCAGCCATTTGGCGTGAGCGATACGAACGTCTGAGTTGGGTCATTTGACGCTGGTTCGCCTGAACGTACGCTTCCGAGATGCTAATTGGCGTCCGGAAGGTCCGGTCATGGTCCATGGGTGTGAGTTCGGCCGAGGGTAGCGAACTTCCGCAAGGGGTCGATTTTCCCCGTTCCCGTACGGTCGCAGGAGGGTGGAATGAGACTTTCAGCCTGTCGCAAAAATCAGGTCGATTGGCGCTAGTCTTAGTCTAGCGTCCCCTTTGAGGCAATGGCACAGTCACTCGGAACTAACTTATGAAGGTGGCGGCTTCCGGGGTCTTCGACAAGAGCCCGTGAACGGCTCGAATTGAGGCGCAAACGTGTCATCTCGCCTGTTCGCTCGAAGGCCGCTTTTGAGATTAGGGCTATGGTCTGCTCAACGACCGACATGAGGCGCATTTCAGTTCGCGGCCCCACCGGGATCGTGGGAGCCGCTTTTGGTCATACCTCGGTCGCCTCGGCTAGCTCTAAGGCATCTTCTACATCTACACCGAGATACCGCACTGTATTCTCGATCTTGGTGTGGCCGAGCAGGATCTGAACTGCACGCGGACTGACCGAACGCGGCTATTGCGGCCACACTTTGCACACCAGAAACGGACGCAGCCGGCTCGAAGTCGAGCGCCTATGGGACGGACGAGTGCTAGTCGACCACATGCGTCAGCGGCGCTGCGGCAAATGCGGCAAGGAAGTTGGTAAGCCAGAGCTCCCTTGAGGCCAATTCGGTGCCTCTCCCCACAGGGCGCCATTTCCGTTAGGATGCTCCGAGATGGCGGGAGGTATGACCTGGATCGCGTTCACCGTAGAATGGCTACCATCCTTGCTGCCGACGCAGTTGGCTACAGCCGGCTGATTGGCAGAGACGAGGAAGGGACACTTGCCACCCTGCGGACGCATCGTCAGATCATTGACCGACTGATAGAGGAACATCAGGGACGGGTGTTCGGGAGCGCTGGGGACAGCGTCATCGCCGAGTTCGCAAGCCCCGTCGAGGCGCTTCGATGCGCCACTGAAATCCAGTTCCAAGTCGGCAGACAAAATGCTGAGCTGCCCGAGTCGAGCCGCCTGCGCTTTCGCATCGGCATCAATCTCGGCGATGTTGTCGTAGAGGGCGACAATCTCATGGGCGACGGTGTGAACGTCGCCGCCCGTCTGGAGGCGCTGTCACCTCCAGGTGGAATATGCATTTCGGAAGCGGTGTACACGCAGGCCCGCGATCGGCTCTCGCTCGAATTCGTCGATCTTGGCGAACAAAGGATGAAGAACATCGCCCGGCCTGTGCACGCGTACCGCGTGCCTCTCGCTTCAGAGGAGCAAGTCACGTCGCCTTTTCGAGGTCCCAACCCCTTCGAGTTCGAAAACGCCGACCTCTTCTTTGGCCGAGCTCGGGCGACTGCTGCCTGCATCGAACGCCTGGAGCAGCAGGCCGCCAACGGCAAGGCATTCCTGCTCATCTATGGTATGAGCGGTTCCGGCAAGTCTTCTCTCCTTCGAGCAGGGCTGCTGCCTTCCATCACTCGAACCGGTGCAGCGGCTGGCATCAAGGTTTGGCGCCGCTGCCTAATCCGCCCTTCCGACGCCCCTGATGCGGTCGCCTCGCTGGCCGCTGGGCTGCTTCGCGAAGGCGCCCTGCCGGAGCTGGCTTGCGAACCGGCAGCGCTGGCTCAACTCTGTTGGAGTTCGCCTGATCGAGCTCTGGCGCTCGTCCGCCAGGCTCACGCCAAAGCGGCGGCCGTCGCAGGTTCAGCCTCCTCACAAGTGCGATTGGTAGTGGCGATCGATCAGATGGAGGAGCTGTTCACGACGGAGCCGGCATCGCGCGAAGTGCTAGTACGGCTCCTCGCGGCACTCGCCAGCAGCGGACTGGTCTGGGTGATCGCGACGATCCGATCGGATTTCTTTCATCGTTGCGGCGAGGTCCCCGGTTTCTGGGCACTCAAGGATGGCCTCGGCAGCTATGAACTCCTGCCGCCGACCGGCGCTGAGATCGCCCAGATCATCCGCGAGCCGGCACGCACCGCCAGGCTGCGCTACGAGGAGACAGCCGAACGGGGCCGGCTGGATGATGTCCTGCAGGAGGCAGCAGCTGCTGATCCTAGATCTTTGCCCTTCTCGAATTTGTGCTCGACGCTCTGTACGATGCGGGGCGAGAGCGCCGGATCCTCACCTTTGCTGCGTATCAGGCACTTGGCGGCTTGGAAGGGGCGATCGCGCGCCGCGCTGACGAAGTCGTAGACGCTCTCCCGCCGGACATCCAGGAGGAGCTACCAGTCGTATTGCGTGCCCTCACCACGGTGCGCCCAAGCGATGAGGCAGTTGCGGCGCGTCCGGCCTTGCGCGCGGAAGTCACGGGCACGCCTCAACGACCCAGGATGAACTTGACAGGCTCATCGGCCACTTCGATGCAAACCCTCGTCAAATTGCTTGCCGGAACGCCCGAGACGGTCGCACAGCTTGCTGATGGCATCAGGCTCGCTGGTAATCTCGCTGAGATATTCCACCGTGCCGGAGCGTCCGCTCTCCGCCACCGCGACCGAAATCCGTTGCTTGTGAATATCCAAACCGACAAATCTGATATGTTCCATGTGGCCCGTCTCCTATGCATGAGGCTCTGCGCCGGCCAGCCGGCTTCACCCCAGGCCCAGCAATCATAGGGACTAGCAGGTCTGCCCGCCACAGTCGTTGCCACAGCTATGGCAACGCCAACAAACTCGACCGCCTCCATCTGATCCCCAAAATGGTCGGAAACATGGGTCGCAGTCGTCGTTGCCACATCCCCCATACGATTGGGCTCGGGCCTGGTGTGGGAAAAAGGAAATAATTGCCGCTGCGGACAAACCTCTCCCCATCAACACAAAACTAGAGCGTCGACTAACGTCGAACTGTTCATTGCGCGGGAGCCGAATGCGAAACAGAAATGCGATCATATGTCCGGCCCACAGGAAAGTCAGCATAAATGATGCCGCCGCCAAGTAGATTGCCGCGCTTGTCTGTCCTAACGATATCGCAATTAATACAAACGCCCAAAGGGCTGCGGCAGCTAAAAACGCCTGCCTGATGCAAATGTGGCAATTGCCAAGACGGCCAAAAAGAAAGCTTCGCATCTTGTCCTCCCAGGTTCACCAGAGCTGCGGTATGAAATCATGACCGCATTCCCCGTCCACCTTCCGTTCCGCACGAATTAAAAACATGCGTGGTTACTACTGTCACACGATGTGCCGTCCTGGCAGCACCATGAGCTGTCCCCCCATTGGCAACAGAAAGTGCCTTGGCCGCATTGGCCATCGTAGCAATTCATCGCCAGTTGCGTACCCCTACCCTTTTTGGGCGTCTCCAACTCCTTTATCCTCGGCAAAGTGGTCATAATCGCCAGGCTCGCGAAGGCAGTCGAGAAATTTGCGATGAAAGACCTCCGAAGAGGGGAATACTCGCCAGCGTTCACTGAAGGGGACTGCAACTTCGTTTGCCGCAGGGAGTAGCGAATGGCATATACAACTAGGTGCAGCAGCCAAAGACCTGACAAGAGCAACGCAAGCGCGACGGAACAGTGCAAGATCGGGCCAGCACTTGTAACGAACCCCGATCCATAGGTAATCCCAACGGCTAACCAACCAATGCAGGATGCGAGGAATGACTGACGCATGCAATTTGGACATCTTCCTATATCGTAGAGAAACTTGACGGACCAGTGTCCAGCCTGCAATTGTTGTTCGCTCATTGCATCTACTCCCAGCAGCTGATGTTTATTTAGATGTGCCAAATTCACTCACGGATTGCTCATGGCATGTTTCTGATGCGTTTAAGGGTCGTCGCACAAGCCAGAGCATATTGCTGCGCACGCCTGTCCAGTGAGATCGCAGCCCTTATGTTCATACGCGCAGGCCGCAAAACTTCTCTTGTTTCGGCAACCGGGGGGATACCACCGGCTGTCAGACACAGTTAAAGTCAAACGCCGGCCCCAAGCACTGCGTGGATTTTGCCAAGGAATTGATCCAAGCGTCGCAACGCTGGTCGCATGCTGAGTTCCGCTCTGTTGGGCTAACGTCGCGGATGGCAAGAATGCCGGACTCAACACACAGTTCAAAGCTATAGCCCAATTGAAAAGCCGCCATTTCATGTCGGTCCTCTTGCTCTCCGTCGCCCAAGCGCTCCTGCCACAATCTCATCATAATGTCGTACCACTGCCCTGTTCCGCCCCCCTGCTTTGACTGCCGGGGCGGTGTTACCAGGAAACCTGCTACCCACGATCGAACCCATCCTACCTCCTCCTTGGATTTGGTTCATCTTGGCGATGAGTCCGAAATCTCGTGACGCAAGATATTAGCCGCTCAGCAACGACCACGCCTGACCCGTTTGGGTTATGAGCAAGTCCCTTAATCATCGGACTCGCAACCGTCATCAAAGAGCGTATTGTGGGACATGGAAACGTGTGCCAAGTGGTGTCGTCAACGTCTGCGCACCAAGTAAAACTATTGCCACTTTTGTTCTGGCGAGAAGTTTAAATATGAAGACTTGTCGAGCTCTGTTACGCGGGAACAGCGATTGGCGCATCCTTCGATTTTCGAACGATTAGCACGGCGTTTGCGGAAGCTGCTCTTGGGCAGCAGCACTAAAGATCGCCACCGCATTCAGCAGTGCCCCGCACAGCCTAAGAGCCTTAACCCGAAACGCCCCTCCCCAGGTAAGCCTCATCGACGATAGCGGATTTATCGGGAATGTTCTGGACAAAAATCCGTGGGTCGACCCCGAAGAGCGACATCATGAACAATGCAAAGCCCTCTTTTGCTTCCCGATGGAAGGGGGATCGTGTTCCTTCGCGCCCTGAGGGCGGCCGGGGATGTCACCCCAATCATCATCCTGACAGCGCTCGACCAGGTGTCAGACGACGGGCTGACCGCGGGGGCCGACGACTACATGGTCAAGCCGTTCGATCTCGACGAGCTGTCGGCGCGCATCGGCTCGGTCGCGCGCCGATATTCGGGCAATCCAAACCCCATCATCCGTCTTCGTTCGCTCCCACATAGACATTGCCCGCCGGAGCGTGCGTCGGGACGGCAAGGCCGTTCAGCTGACTGTCCGCGAATGGGCACTGCTGGAGGCCTTCCTGACGCGGCCTGGCCAACTGCTCTCCAAAGCCCAGCTCGAGGAAAAGCTCTACGACTTCGACGCCGAGGTGGAGAGCAACGCGATCGAGGTCCACATCAGCGTAAGCGATGTTCCGACCGCACCTTTCGGGGATCGGCGTGAAGGACGATGTTCGGAGCCTTTGAGGGCTTCGACATATGACGATTTCAGAGCTTACGCTTAAATCGAACGATTTGGAGCCGGTGCGCCGGTTCGAGGTGTTCACGGGCTCCGGCCGGCGACGCGAGTGGCCTCCAGAGGAGAAGGCGCGGATCGTTGCGGAGAGCTACGAGGCTGGTGAGACGGTTTGTGCTGTAGCTCGCCGATATGCGCTTTCCCCGCAGCAACTGTTTGCCTGGCGCCGAGCTGCGCGTCAGCCCTCGGCAGATGCGACGGCATCAGAATCTCTGTTCGTTCCTGCGGTGGTTGCGGCGTCCTTGCCGGAACCGGTGGCGCAGCGCCCAGGACGATCACGGAAGCAGAAGACGGTCCGCGACGCCGGCGTGATCGAGCTTGAGATCGACGGTGTCGCCATGCGCGTTGGTCGTGGCGCCGATACCAAGACGGTGGCTGCTGTAATCCGCGCGCTGAAGGCAACGACGTGATCGGGCCAACGGGTGCGGTCAAGGTCATGGTGGCGACGAAGCCAGTCGAC
>NZ_JAMYNW010000033.1:0-48973 GCF_040319365.1 Mesorhizobium sp. M0923
ACGAACCCGTCGACCGCAACCTGCAAACCCCCGCCTGCCATCACGACGGAGCAATCCCGGCGCCTGACGAGGCGCGTGGAAAAGCACCGCAACGGCGACCACAACGTCGCTTCAGGCCGTCAAAAGCTTATCGTGTGCATCAAGGCGGCTAGAAGCGCGCCGGCAGCCTGGCGGGGGGCTTGGGGTTAGACTGCCGGCGCACGCCACTCATGAAGAGCGGCCCCTTTTTGCGGTTCCGACACCCATAGTCAACCCGGCAGCGTCTGGATGCCCGCTGTGCTCTTTTCAGAGCGGCTCGCGATGCCGGCCATGTCGGCCGATCCTGCTTAGGATGGGGGGCCACTCTCGTCGGCCGAGTTGATGCTCCAGCCAGTATCACCTTGCCGACCAGCATGGGTTCGCCGTTAGCAATCCATCCTCGCGAGCCAATGCTATCGTGCACGTGTCGCAGCACTCCGGGCGGCTATATCGCCTAAGACAGCATGACGAAGCGTTCCAACTTCCTGTTCGGCGAGCCCGCGTGCAGTTCCTGACTCGGACAGTGGACGAGAATTCTCTTGGCGGTACTGCGCCAGAAGGCATTCGCGTACAACGGAATCAAGCGACGACTATCAGCCGCAAACGTCACATCACAAGAGCGGTCTTCCACCCATTGCAGATTATCCGACTGATCAGGCGGCGTCCGATATGTCCGACTCTGCCTCAAGAATTCCCACAGGTATGGACAGCGATCTCGCTAT
The DNA here is from genome assembly GCF_040319365.1 of Mesorhizobium sp. M0923. Lineage (NCBI taxonomy): Bacteria > Pseudomonadati > Pseudomonadota > Alphaproteobacteria > Hyphomicrobiales > Phyllobacteriaceae > Mesorhizobium > Mesorhizobium sp. M0923. The sequence goes on from NZ_JAMYNW010000033.1 coordinate 741, forward strand.
CCGATTCCGATAGCCCTTATTGTACTTTAGACCCCGCTCGATGTTTTGGATTTCCTGAGCGGCAAGCCCGCACGCGACCGCGAGGTCCTCGATTGAATACCCAAGGTGCTCACGATAAGCGCGGATGATGTGGGTCCCCTGCGACATAGCCGTCAAGACTGGCTCGGGAATGCGCGAATCCTTCATAAACATCTCCAAGAAGATGGGAGCGCCTGACAAATCGGGAGATTTCCTCCCCGACCCTGGCGCACACCCAGCAAATCAAAAAAATGGACGTCCATTCGGCCGGACCGGCCTCATCCATGGAATGGGCCACTTGAAATTGGCAGCCGGGTCGGAATATGGCGGCTCACCTGCTTTTGATCAAGTTCTAAGAACCTGCCCGCCATGAGATGGCCTGATCGGCTGTAGCGCATTCGACCTGCGATCCTACACGACTCATTCTCCCCGATGGCTTTCTTGAACAGCAACTCGAACTCTCACTGACGCCTCCAGTGGCTATTCGCGGCACCGTCCACCCAGCCTCGCGGACGCTGATACCTTCGACCAATTTCCACCGCCGATGCAGCGAAAATGGACAAGCATCGCCACCTATAAAGGTTCACAATCACTCGACCGTGACCGATTTTGCGAGATTGCGCGGCTGGTCTACGTCTGTGCCCATGAAGAGCGCCGTGTGGTAGGCAAGAAGCTGTATCGGCAGCGAGAAGATCATCGGCGCGATAATCTCGTCGACAGCCGGCAACACGAGCGTGTGCATGATGTTGAGTTTCGATGCGGCTGCCCCTTTTTCATCGGTGATGAGGATAATCCGCCCTCCACGGGCAGCCACTTCCTGCATGTTGGAGACGGTCTTGTCGAAAAAGCGATCATGGGGCGCGATGACGATCACTGGCATGTTGTCGTCGATCAATGCGATCGGACCGTGCTTCAATTCACCCGCCGCATAGCCCTCGGCATGGATGTAGGAAATCTCCTTGAGCTTCAGCGCACCTTCCATGGCTAGCGGGAAACTGGTGCCACGGCCGAGATACAGGACGTCACGACACTTTGACAGTTCGCGCGACAGGAACTCGATCTCCGGCTGGATGCTGTTGAGTACCTGGCCCATGACGCGCGGCACTTCGGCGAGGCTCCTGACGAGCGCCTGCAGCTCGTCTTCGGTTACGGTCCCGCGGGCTCTGGCGGCGCCGATGGCGAGTGCGGCTAGAACCGCAAGCTGGCAGGTAAACGCCTTGGTGGAGGCGACGCCAATCTCCGGTCCGGCAAGGATCGGGAAGACCGCATCGGCCTCCCGAGCGATGGTCGATTCGCAGGCATTGACGATAGCGCCAATTTTCAGCCCACGCTCCTTGCAGTACCTCAACGATGCGAGCGTATCGGCGGTTTCGCCGGACTGCGAAATGAAAAGAGCCGCCGACTGCGGCGACAACGGGATCTCGCGGTAACGGAATTCGGACGCAACGTCGATTTCAACCGTCAGGCGCGCATAGCGCTCGAACCAGTATTTTCCGATCAGTCCGGCGAGATAGGCGGTCCCGCAGGCCGAGATCGCCAAGCTCGGGATCCTGGCGAAATCGATGCCAGAAACCATGTCGGCGCGATTCTCTATGATGTTGCTATAGTGACGGAGAGCATGGGCGATGACTTCGGGCTGCTCGTAGATTTCCTTCTCCATGAAGTGGCGATGGTTGCCCTTGTTGGCCAGATCGGCCGCGGCCGTGGAGGTATGGCGCGGACGCTCGACGGGATGGCCGTCGAAATCGAAGATATGGGCGCCCGAATTGCCGACAATGGCCCAGTCGCCCTCGATGAGATAGGTAATTTCATTGGTGAAGGGAGCAAGCGCGATCGCGTCGGAGCCCAGGAACATCTCGCCGTCGCCGTGACCGATCGCCAGCGGTGGTCCGTTGCGCGCCGCCATGATGGTCGACGGATCATCTTCGAAGAGGACGGCAAGCGCATAGGCGCCCCTGACGCGTTTCAGCATGGCACGCATCGCCTCTTGCCGCCTCATGCCCTCCCGGCGGTGTCTTGCCAAGAGATGCGCGATGACCTCGGTGTCGGTGTCGGTCTGGAACTCGGCGCCAGCCGCCGCCAATTCGTCCTTCAGCTCGGTGAAATTCTCGATGATCCCGTTATGGACGACGGCGACACCGTCGGTAAAGTGCGGGTGCGCATTGCGTTCCGTCGAGGCCCCATGGGTTGCCCAACGCGTGTGGCCGATGCCGATGTTGCCGCTCAGCGGCTCTTCCTTCAGTCTCCTCTCGAGATTGACGAGCTTGCCCTCGGCGCGCCGGCGGTGCAAGGCACCTTCGGTGATCGTCGCAACGCCGGCGGAATCATAGCCGCGATATTCCAAACGCTTCAATGCGTCGACCAACCGATCCGACACCGGCTGTTGCCCAACGATGCCAACAATCCCGCACATGTTCGTCTTCCCATTCTTGCCGGCAGCTTCAGCCCACGCGAGACGGATACCCATCCGGCCGCTTTCATTGGGGATCTTGTAGTAGTATTCGGTAATATTGGTACAATTGATTGTAGGGATAACTATCATCCACCCCATGGATGAGCCCCTGATCTAAACTTCTCGTTGCGCCTGACGCCCTCATGACCGAACGCAAGCCCACACCCCGCGGCACGAAGGAACAATCGGCCATGCGCGACCATCCCGGCTACGCACCTGACACGAAGCGCCGCCGCTCGTGATCACGCGGTGATCGGCATGATCACAAGCACTGTAGTTAGGCAGCATCAGCGACGCATGATCGGCATCATCATCATCGGCAGCGTCGGCGCCGTCGGCATGATTCACGTGTTCGTCACGTTGATCATAATCATCGTCGCCGCCGATCAAGTTTAATGCCTGCCGCTGTTGACGCGGCTTTCGCCGGTAGAGTTTAGCCCGCGATGGCCTGTCAATACGCTGTTGGTCGGCATGGCCGAAACCGAGAGTCAGGCGGCACAGGCCACAGAGCACGTTCAGCGACCGTTTCAGTCAGCGCCGGCTTTGTCGGGGTTCGTAACGTCATCAGGATTCTCGGGGCATGAATGCACTATCACGAAAACGTTGGTTCTCAGTGCTTCGTCCGTATTACTCAAACCCGATTCCCGCTGCGGAAGAACTAGGCGCGTGTCACGTCTTGTACAAGGCACAATAGCAGTGAGAAATGGAGATTGATGCCTGCGCGTTTTCGAATAAGACAATCACCAAGCTGTCACCCGAATTACATCAGGAACTGTCTATAGCCGCCGCCCATCAGGTAGCGGCCACGTTGGATGGCGCGACGCACCTGATCGCGAAGATGGCTACCTGGATGAGACCAATCTTCTTCGACACGGCGTCTCCCGAACAGGGCAATGGCGATCTCCTGATGAGATGCTCCCGCAAGCGAGCCATCCAAAGCCTGGAGCACGATACGCAGACGCGCTCCGCGGGGTTCCGGCGGAAAGCAAGCAGCTGCCAGGCGGCCGCAACCATTGATGTCGTTCAGGAACTGAAGGGCAGCGACATGGAACTTCAGGTGCTGCGGCTGCACGATCGCGTCGACATATAGCCGCAACGGGCGGAGAACGGATGCACCGGAAAGGGCGATCTGCAGACTCCGGCAGTCCTCCCTCAGCAGCACGTGCTGCACGCCGGCAGGTGTCAGCAGGATGTCCTTGCAGCATGAGAGCGAAGGGAGATCAAGCGGTTCAAAATCGTGGTCGAGCCCAACCGGCTCCGCGGCCGCTCGTAGAATACGGGCGCAGTCGCGCGGATCCCAAAAGACCCTTGCCGACGTAGCGTCCGACTGTGGCGCGTCCGCGAAAAAGGAGGCTCCATTGTCTTAGGAAAGATGATCCTGTCGTCAACTCGATTATCTTCATGTCGGCCTGAGCTCCGACAATGCAGGCGGACGGTGCCATTTTGGCGTGGTCGCGTTGGAATTGTGGATTGCGCCGAAGAAACTCCCAGGCCCAGGCAGTGCGTGGCAATCGTCTGGCGTAGTGGTAAGCTTCGTGACGACGCCAGTCCGGCCAGCATACAAGACCGACCGTCGCTTCCTTGGGCAGACCAGCATCCTTCACGGCTCAGGTGTCCACAATGGCGCTATGCCGACGGGCCTAGAACCGGTTGCCACAGTACCGGCCCGCTCAGACGTCCCCTGCTGCGGATGCGCAAAAGGCTCGCGCGGGAAATCTCGAGAAACCCGGCCACCGCCTCCGTTTTGCCGACGGACTTGGGTTGTCCGATGCGCGACAATGGCCACGTCGCGAGGCGAAGGATCCGTTCCATGCGCGTGTCCGTCACCGTTACTATCCGGGTCAGATCCTTGGCCAAGCCGAACTCGATCATGCCCGCGAAGAGCTCGTAGGTTGCCTGGGCCAGTCCGCCCGCTGCCTTGGGCGCCGACGGAGGAAGATCGAGCGCGAAACGACTGCTCTCCCATATGTCGGCAGTCGAGGGCACGACGTCAGCACCCAGCAGCACCGGGAACGTGTCGCGCAACATTGTGGGTCCGGTGCTGGGCAAAAGACGCACGCAACCGCGAATTCGCCAGTCGGATCCCTTGAGGAGCAGATAGACAGGCTTCAGACCATCAAACGGGTCTGTTTCCATCTGGTCTTCGGTATCAACTTCCCAATCGAGCCTTTCCTTGAACACCCGAAACCTGAGCCCGTGCATCTCTTTGAGCTCGCTTGCGAACTCGTCGTAAAGGTCTGGTGTTATCAGCTGCATCATGGTCGCCTCCGTGCGGGATGTGTTCCCGCCATCGAAGGGCAAAGCCGGCAGCGATGCAGCCTGTAGAGGTTTACAGCTATCGTGGCCGACGAATCAGGATCTCGCCTGGCCGGAGGCAGCCAGTCGTGCAACGGCCTGGTTGATCGTCCGAACGCCAAGCTTTGCCTTGGCGTTTTCCAGATGAAAGGTCACGGTGCGCTTTGAGACGCCGAGAAGCTGGCTGATAACCCAAGCCGACTTGCCGCGCGCCGCCCATTTCAGGCACTCGAACTCCCGCGGGGTGAGCGTTACACCATCCACCACGCGATCGTCGGCGAGCCTGCGCCGGACATGGATATGAAAGTTGATGGCCACCAGCTGCAATGCTTTTTCGTAACGTGTCAGTGACCGCAACAGAGGCGGGCGGGACTCGTCGGAAGCAAAGGTCAGGGCAGCAAACCGGCCGCAATGATCATGCATGGACATCGTCAGGCCGCCGCGGATGCCAAACTCAGCCGCACTCTCCAGAATTTGTTGCTGCGAATTCGGCAGACAGTGCCGAGCGCGATCCACACCCCAATCAAAGGTATCCCAGCCTTGCAGCCCGCGCAGGATGACCGGATCAAGACTGTGGTACCGCTGTTGCAGATAACGTGATGTCCAGGATGAAGGATAGTTTGAGATCAATTGCGGGGCGTCGCCGGGGGCCGACGGGTAAGTGAAATAGGCGAATAGCGGAAAATCGAAGCCGGCTGCAGCGGATGCCATTGCCTCACGGAGATCGGCAGCATCAACACTTGCAGACAGTTGCTCAACGAAGTTCTCAAACACGCGATGCATTTGCGCTTTGCGTAACCTCCGTGATCGCTCGATGCCAGGCAGAGACCTTGTTTTAAACGATCCCGGACGGATACAGCGCGTGCCGAGAACCCCGTTAATCTGTTGAAACCCGTGATATTCTGACGTTGTCTATGAGCCGTGTGCCGCCGAGCCAGGCCCCGACAAGCAAGCGTGCAGGTCGGTCAAGGCTTGTCATGGGTCGCAGATCTGCCTCGTCGCGAAGTTCTAGGTATTCGACCTCGCGATAGCCCGCAGCCAGAATTGCTGCGCGCGCTTCGGCAAGCGTTGGCAGGACGGGCGAGCCGCGGGCAAGCCGCTCAGCCGTCTCGAGCAAGACCGATGATAGCTCGGGGGCAACAGCACGCTCTGCTTGCGAGAGCCGGACATTGCGCGATGATAGTGCAAGACCGTCGGCTTCGCGGACTGTCGGACAAGGAACAATGGTGATTGGAATATCCAGGTCCCGGGCCATACGCCTGACTAGCTGAAGCTGCTGAAAGTCCTTTTCGCCAAAGAAGCCGAAGTCAGCGCTGGTCTGCAGGAAGAGCTTGGCGACGACGGTCGCCACGCCATCGAAATGTCCCGGCCGGAAGGCACCGCACAGGCCCTCGCTGACACCGGACACCGAAACGGTCGTGGCGAAGGCCGCCGGATACATCTCCTCTGCGTCCGGCGCATAAAGCAGGTGCGCGCCAAGCGGTGCCAGCTTGGCGGCATCCTCGTCCTCGGTGCTCGGATACGCGGCGAGATCGGCCTCGCTGTTGAATTGCTTCGGGTTGACGAAGAGCGTCACGATCACCCGGTCGGCCTTCACGAGTGCCGCGCGCACCAGGCTGAGATGGCCCTCATGCAGGACGCCCATCGTTGGCACGACGGCAATCCTCACGCCCTCGCGGCGCCATGCGGCGACGATTTGGCGAAGCTGGGCAACGCTCCTGACAATCGGCACGCTCACGCTGCTTCTCCGCTCTTGGTGGCGTCCCCGTCGGCGGGCTTGGGCGCATCGGCAAACACGTGCTCGGCGGCCGGAAACTGGCGCTCCTTCACTTCCCGCGCATAGGCCGCGATCGCAGCCGCAGCGGCCTCCCCCAGTTCAGCATAGCGCTTGACGAATTTGGGCCGGAAGTCGCCGAAGAGGCCCAGCATGTCGTCGACGACGAGAATCTGGCCGTCACAGGCGGCCGAGGCACCGATGCCAATGGTCGGGGTCGCCACCTCCCCGGTGATCCGGCGGGCGAGCGCCTCGGGAACCTTCTCCAGCACGACCGCAAAGGCGCCCGCTTCGCTCACCGCAAGCGCGTCGCGCCTGATGCGCTCGGCATCCCCGCCTCTGCCCTGCACGCGGTAGCCACCGATGGTGTTGATCGCCTGCGGCGTCAAGCCGACATGGGCCATGACCGGCACGCCGCGCGCGGCGAGGAAGCCGATCGTCTCTGCCATCGTTTCGCCGCCTTCGAGCTTGACGGCCGCGCAGCCGGTCTCGGCCATGACGCGCGCGGCATTGCGGAAAGCCTGCTCGGGGCTTTCCTCGAAGGAACCGAACGGCAGGTCGACGACCATCAGCGCCTGCTCGAGGCCACGGCGCACGGCCTGGCCGTGCGTGATCATCATCTCCAGCGTCACACCGAGCGTCGAGGGCAGGCCGTGGAGAACCATGCCGACGCTGTCGCCGACCAGCACCACATCGCAATGGGGATCGACAAGCCGGGCGACTGGCGTCGTGTAGGCGGTAAGACAGACGAGCGGCGTCCCACCTTTGCGCGAACGAATATCCGGCGGTGTGATCGCCTTGGTGTCACCAAACGCACTCAATGGACCCTCCTTCCCCAACGTTACCAACCGCGGGTGTCGCGTTTGCCACATTTTTGTGCAAGTGCGAAGAGCTAAAAATGGCCGTGCAGCTGTGCGGTGTTGACGTGCGGACAGGCGCGCTTACACTTAAATCGATTCAGGCGCCCCCGAGCTGGCCAACCACTTTCGCGACATGGACGATCAGGCAAAAGGACCCAGGAAAGACAGAGCCGCCGTCAAGGCCGACGAAGTCAAAGTGGACCTGATCGCCTTTGTCGTCGCCGTAAACGACAGTGAACCCTGTGTCCTCACCATCGGCCAGGCGGACACCCTGCCCTCCGGACCATTTGCGCTTGAGCACCGATCGCTGCAATCCGGTTTGAGGGGGTGGGTCGAGCAGCAGACCGGCCATCCGCTGGGGTATATTGAGCAACTCTACACCTTCGCGGATCGGGATCGCATCGGCGCCGAGCGCCAGCAGCGCGTCATCTCCATCAGCTATCTCGCATTGACCCGCAAGGAACAGGCAGCTGGCTCGCCCAAGTGCGGCTGGCAGAGCTGGTATGAATATTTTCCATGGGAGGACCACCGCTCCGGCACGCCTCCGGTCGTGCTGGACGTTCTGCGACCGCGCCTGATTGAATGGGCAGACGGCGTCAGCGACGCGGCCACGCGACGTGAACGCTGGCAGCGGGCGACGATAGCCTTCGGCTTCGACGACCGCCTTTGGAACGAGGAACTCACGCTTCAACGCTATGAGTTAGTCTACGAAGCAGGCCTGGTCCAAGAGGCCGGAAGCGGACGGGACGCGACGCTGCCTCCGCTGGTGCCCAGCAAGTCTATGGTCGCCGATCATCGCCGCATCGTGGCGACCGGCATTGCGCGGCTGCGCTCCAAGATCAAATACCGGCCGGTCGTCTTTGAGCTGATGCCGCCGGTCTTCACGCTTTTGCAGCTGCAGCGAACGGTGGAGGCGCTTGCCGGCAGGCTCGTGCGTAAGCCGAACTTTCGCCGGCTGATCGAGCAGCAGGAGCTGGTCGAAGAGACCGGAGAGGCAACCGCGGAGACCGGCGGCCGGCCAGCGAAGCTTTACCGGTTCCGCCACGCCGTTCTCGACGAGAGGGTCATCGCCGGGACAAAATTGCCGCTGGCGCGGGGTTGACATCGCTTATACTCACAGCAAGTATATGCTGGTTATTTTCACCTAGAGTATAAGCTGGGAGGGGTCGATGAGCGCCATGCTGCCTGCGACCGCGTTTCTCTACGAGCGCGTCCGACGAGTGATCCCGCCGATCGAATGGCCGGCTTTCGTCGAGGATATCGAGGCGATCCTTGCACTGAAGCGCGAGCGCAACGCCATCATCCTGGCGCACAACTATCAGACCCCCGAGATCTTCCATTGCGTGGCCGACATCGTCGGCGACAGCTTGGCACTGGCCCGCACGGCTGCGACGATCGAGGCGCAAGTCATCGTGCTGGCCGGCGTACATTTCATGGCCGAAACGGCCAAGCTGCTCAATCCGCAAAAGACGGTGCTCATTCCCGACCTGCGGGCAGGCTGTTCGTTGGCGGAATCGATCACGGCAGAAGACGTGCGCTTGATGCGCCAGCGTTATCCCGGCGTGCCGATCATCACTTATGTCAACACGTCGGCCGAAGTGAAAGCCGAGTCGGATATCTGCTGTACATCCGGCAACGCCAAGGCGGTGGTCCAATCCCTTGGCGTTCCCCAGGTGATCATGTTGCCGGACGAATATCTGGCCCAGAATATCGCCGCCCAGACCGATGTGCAGATCATCGCCTGGAAAGGGCATTGCGAGGTGCATGAGCGCTTTACACCGGCCGACATCCGCGAGTTGCGCGAAAGCCATCCCGGCGTGATCGTGCTCGCGCATCCCGAATGCCCGCCCGACGTCGTGGCTGAAGCAGATTTTTCCGGCTCGACCGCTGCCATGTCCGACTATGTCGAAAGGCAAAGGCCGGCACGTGTCGTGCTGATGACGGAATGTTCGATGAGCGACAACGTCGCGTTAGCGCACCCAGAGGTCGAGTTCATCCGGCCCTGCAATTTGTGCCCGCACATGAAGCGTATCACGCTTGCCAACATCCGCATGGCGCTCGAGCAGAACCACCATATCGTAACCATCGAACCCGGGATCGCCGGGCGCGCGCGGCTTGCGGTCGAACGGATGCTGGCAATTTGAGCGCCGATGTCCGCAGCTTCTTCGGGCGGCCCATCATCATCGGCGGCGGCATCGCCGGACTGATGACCGCGCTTCAACTGGCGCCGGAGCCGGTGCTGCTTCTGTCCAGGACGCTGCTGGGAGCTGACAATTCGAGCACGTGGGCACAGGGTGGTCTGGCTGCAAGTTTCGGCGAAGACGACGATCCGGCACTGCATCTGGCCGATACGCTTGCCGCCGGGGATGGTCTCTGCGACACAGACGTGGCGAGCCGCATCCTCCAAGCCGCGCCCAAGGCGATAGAGGGGCTTGCGGGCTTTGGGGTTCCCTTCGACCGTACGCCGAAAGGATCACTGTGCCTCGGATTGGAGGCCGCACACAGCCGACGTCGCATCGTTCATGCGCATGGTGACGGCACCGGGCGTGAGATCATGCGTGCCCTGATCGCGGCTGTGCGTTCCACTCCGTCGATTGTTGTCGTGGAGGGCGTGGAAGCGCGCCGGCTGGCGGTGCGAGAGAATGCGATCCGAGGCGTCTGGGCGAGCGGTTCGATAGGACCTGTCTTCTTCGGCTCACGGCGGGTCGTCCTCGCCACCGGTGGGATCGGGGGACTGTTTCTCGACACCACCAATCCTTGCGGCAGTTGCGGACAGGGCCTGGCGCTTGCGGCCCGCGCTGGCGCTGTCCTTGCCGACCTCGAGTTCATCCAGTTCCACCCGACCGCGCTTGACGGCCCGGAACGCCCTATGGTGCTGGTCAGCGAGGCCGTCCGCGGCGAAGGTGCTGCCCTGATCGACGAAACCGGCCAGGCTTTTCTCCAGAGCGTGCTAGGGGCGGAACTTGCGCCTCGTGATGTCTTGGCGCGCGCCGTCTGGAACCATCTTGCCAACGGCCACCGTGTTTTTCTCGACGCGCGGCAACGGCCTGGCCCGGAATTTGCTCGACACTTCCCGACAATCGCATCAGCCTGTCGTGGAGCGGGCATCAATCCCGCGCGCGATCTCATCCCCATTCGTCCGGCCCAACACTACCACATGGGTGGCGTTGCCGTGGACGGCTCCGGTAGGACGTCCGTCAAGGGGCTGTGGGCCTGCGGCGAAGTCGCTTCGACAGGACTGCATGGCGCCAACAGGCTCGCCAGCAATTCCTTGACCGAGGCCGTCGTGTGCGCCCGCTGGGTCGCTGAAAGTGTCGCCGGAACGCCTGCTCGCAAAACAAAGCCTGCGTTTGCGGACGTTTGCCCATCGCCCGCTCCGACACCCGTGCGTGTTTTCCTGTCGCGTGCACTGGGCATCGTCCGGGATGGTGAAGGTTTGAAAGCAGCCGCACGTGCCTTATTGCCGCTCGCCGAAAGCAAGGACGCGGCCTCGGATCCGGCGGCTGTCGGGCTAATGATCGCGGTTGCCGCCCTGTTGCGCGAAGAAAGCCGCGGCGCTCATTACCGGACAGACTTTCCTCATCATGCGACTGTCGCCCGACGGTCCGAAATCACCCTCGAAGCCGCCTTGGCCGCTGCGCGGGAACTCGGACACTCGCCAAGCCTCGAAGGGGCAAAGTGATGACGTTCTCACCGCTTCCCACGATCATGCTTGAGCCGCTTGTAAGGGCAGCTCTTCTTGAAGACCTTGGCAGAGCCGGCGACTTGACCACGGAGGCCATCGTCCCGAAGGAACACCAAGCGGGAACCGTGCTGGCGGCGCGCCAGTCCGGAGTTGTCGCCGGCCTCGATCTTGCGATGCTCGCTTTCCGCTTGATTGATCCTGATATCGAAATCTCGGTGGAGCGGGCAGACGGCTCCAATGTCATGGATGGAGAGGTCATTGCATCAGTGGTTGGCCCTGCCCGGGCCATTCTCACAGCCGAACGGACGGCACTCAATTTTTTGTGCCATCTGAGCGGCATCGCTACAGCAACGGCATCGATCGTCGCTGCGGTTCGTGGATATGGCGCGAAGATCGTCTGCACGCGCAAGACGACGCCCGGATTGAGGGCAGTCGAAAAGTATGCGGTGCGCGCGGGTGGCGGATCCAATCACCGTTTCGGCCTCGACGACGCAATTCTGATCAAGGACAACCACATCGCCATCGCAGGCGGCGTTCGCCCGGCGCTCGAGCGAGCACGAAGACGGGCCGGTCATCTCGTCAAGATCGAAGTCGAGGTCGATACGCTGGCCCAGTTGGAGGAGGTACTTGGCTTCGCTCCCGATGCGGTTCTGCTCGACAACATGTCCCTCGCCGATCTTCGCCGGGCCGTCGCAATCGTTGGCGGCCGTGCTATCACCGAGGCTTCTGGCGGGATCGCATCCGATACAGCGCGAGCGATTGCCGCGACCGGCGTTGATCTGATTTCGGTCGGCCGACTGACCCACAGCGCGCCGATCCTGGATATCGGCCTCGACTATTGGGGCTCATGATTGTCTGAGGAACGAACAGGATCGAATCAACTGTCCTTTCCGATCGTCGTCAATCAGACAGCAAAGCAAGGCAGAACCGGAGGAACAGCATGGACATGCAAACAGCCAGTCCAACGCAGACATCGCCACAGGCTCAATCCCCTGACCCTGGAGCGTGGACCCTGGAGAAGGCTCGGGCACTTCACGATGCCCCCTTCAACAATCTCCTCTTCCTCGCGCAAACCGTGCACCGCCAGAATTTCGATCCCAACAAGGTCCAGCTCAGCCGGCTGCTCAGCATCAAGACGGGCGGATGCCCGGAGGACTGCGGCTATTGCAGCCAGTCGGCGCATCACGAGACCGGCCTGAAGGCGTCGAAGCTGATGGAGGTCCGGCACGTCGTCGCCGAAGCGAAGAAAGCGCGTGACGCCGGCGCCACCCGCTATTGCATGGGCGCGGCCTGGCGAAACCCCAAGGCGCGCGACATGGATGCGGTGGTGGCGATGGTCGAAGGCGTCAAGGCGCTCGGCATGGAGACCTGCATGACGCTCGGCATGCTCGATCTTGAGCAAGCCGCTCGACTGAAGCAGGCTGGTCTCGACTTCTACAACCACAACATCGATACGTCGGAACGCTACTATAGCGAGATCATCAGCACGCGGAGCTTTGCCGAGCGGCTCGAGACGCTCGAGCACGTTCGCCAATCCGGCATCAAGGTCTGCTGCGGCGGCATTGTCGGCATGGGCGAGGAGCCGGTGGACCGGATCGGCATGCTGGTGACGCTGGCCAACCTGCCGGAACATCCGCAAAGCGTTCCGATCAACATGCTGATCCCGATCCCCGGCACCCCGCTTGCCGACGCCAAGCCCATCGAGCCGATCGAATTCGTGCGCGTGATCGCGCTGGCGCGCATCATGATGCCGAAATCGCATATCCGTCTTTCCGCCGGCCGTACGGCCATGACCGACGAGATGCAGGCGCTGTGCTTTTTTGCCGGCGCCAACTCGATCTTCGTCGGCGACACGCTGCTGACGGCGGACAATCCCGGTGAGGACAGGGATACCCTGCTGTTCCGGCGCCTTGGCATCGAGCCGATGGAACTCGAGGCGCAATGAACGGGGCACCGCTTGCCCGCTATGAGGCGACCTTGCAGGGACTGGCGCGCAAGGACCGGCTGCGGACGCTGAAGCCGTGCGCCGGGCGCGACTTCTCGTCGAACGACTATCTCGGGCTTGCCGCCTCCAAAAGACTTGGCGAAGCGGTTGCGGCGGCGATTGCGCGGGGCACGCCGGTTGGCGCCACCGGGTCGCGGCTGTTGCGCGGCAATGCACCGGAACACGAGCAGCTCGAGGCAGACGCGGCGGCATTCTTTGGAGCCGACCGCGCGCTGTTCTTCGGCAGCGGCTACATCGCCAACTTCGCTCTGCTGACGGCGCTGCCGCAGAAGGGCGACCTTTTGGTCCTCGATGAGCTCGCCCATGCCAGCATGCATGAGGGGGCACAGGCCGGACGTGCCGAGTTCAAGCTGGCCGCGCACAACGACGTCGATGCTGTCGAGGACGCGATCAAGCGTTGGCGCGCCGAAGGCGGCATGGGATGCGTCTGGATTGCGGTGGAAAGCCTATACAGCATGGATGGCGACTGCGCGCCTTTGGAGAGCCTGGCCGCGCTTGCCGATCGGCACGACGCATTCATCGTCATTGACGAGGCGCATGCCACCGGCGTCTGGGGACCGGACGGCCGGGGGCTGGCCGCCGCTTTCGAGGGCCGCGACAACATCGTCGCGCTCCACACCTGCGGCAAGGCGCTCGGCGCATCTGGTGGGCTCGTGACCGGGCCGAGGACACTGTGCGAGTATCTGATCAACCGTTGCCGGCCATTCATCTACGCCACCGCGCCATCGCCGCTGATGGCGGTCGCGGCGCGCGAAGCGCTCGCAATGCTCGCCGACGAGCCTATGCGGCGTGTTCAGCTGCGTGAACGCGTTGCCCTCGCAGGCCGCCAATTGGTCGATGGCTGCGGCGTGATGCCAAGTGGCTCTCAGATCCAGCCCTTGGTGATCGGCGATGTCAGGCGCACCATGGCAGTGGCGGCGCGCCTGCAGGCCCGCGGCTTCGACATACGCGGCATTCGTCCGCCGACCGTGCCCGAGGGCACGTCGCGGCTGCGCATTTCGCTGACGCTCAATATCGGCGAAGCCGACATTTCCGCCATGGTCGAGGCGCTCGTCGAGGTGTTGGCCCAGACATGACCGGAGGCGACATGACCAAGCGCATCGTCATCACCGGAACAGACACCGGAATTGGCAAGACGGTGTTTTCGGCCGGGCTTGCCGGCCTGCTTGACGGTTTCTACTGGAAGCCGGTGCAATCGGGCCTCGACGGCGAGACCGACAGCGAGGCGGTTGCGCGACTTGCCGGGCTGCCGTCGGGGCGCGTGCTGCCGGAAGCCTACCGCTTGAAGAGCCCGCTTTCGCCGCATCGTTCGGCCGAAATCGACGACGTTTCGATCGAGGCTGCCGATCTTTCGTTTCCGGTCCTGCCGACACCGCTCGTCATCGAAGGCGCCGGCGGGCTGATGGTGCCGCTGAACCGCCGGACAAGGTTCATCGACATATTTGAGCAATGGCAGTTGCCGGTCATTCTGTGCGCCCGCACCGCGCTCGGAACAATCAATCATACCCTGCTGTCGATCGAGGCCCTGCGGGCGCGCGCTATCCCGCTGGCTGGCATCGCCTTCATCGGCGATGAGATGACCGATACGCAACGGACGATCGTGGAATTCGGCGACGTGCCGCAACTCGGCAGGCTGCCGCACCTCGATCCGCTGACGGACAAAACGCTGAGACAAGCGATGATTGCGGGCTTCGACCTCGCTTTGATTGCCGGAGGCGAATGATGCCGCAATCCCGTGTGTGGCACCCGTTCACCCAGCACGCGCTCGAGCCGGCGATCCCTGAAATCGTCCTGACTGAAGGCGCCTACCTCCACAAAGCCAATGGCGCGCGCATTCTGGACGCCATTTCCTCCTGGTGGGTGGTCACCCATGGCCACCGCCATCCCCGCATCATGAAAGCTATCGAGACGACCGCCTCGAGCCTCGACCAGATCATCTTTGCAGGCTTCACGCACGAGCCAGCCGAACGCCTGGCCAAGGCGCTTGTCGGACTCGCTCCTCCCGGCCTCGACCGGGTGTTCTATTCCGACAGCGGCTCGACCTGCGTCGAAGTCGCGTTGAAGATGGCGCTCGGTTATTTCCGCAACATCGGCGCGCCCCGCTCGCGCATCGTCGTCATGGAGCACAGCTATCACGGCGACACGATCGGCACGATGAGCGTCGGTGCGCGTGGCGTGTTCAACGCCGCCTACGAACCCTTGCTGTTCGAGGTCGACACCATTCCCTTCCCGGCCGCCGGCCGCGAGCAGGAAACGCTGGATAGATTCGAGGCAGTCTCCCGCGACCGGCGCGCCGCCGCGCTGATCGTCGAACCGCTCGTGCTTGGCGCCGGCGGCATGCTGATGTATCCGGCCTCGGTTCTGACCGGATTGAAGAAGATTGCCGAAGCCTCCGGCACGCTGCTGATTGCCGACGAGGTGATGACCGGCTGGGGCCGCACCGGGAGCATGTTCGCCTGCGAGCAGGCATCGATTTCTCCAGATATCCTGTGCACCTCCAAAGGCTTGACCGGCGGCGTGATCCCGCTGGCGGCCACGCTTGCCACCGATGCGATCTTCCAGGCTCATTATTCAGCGGATCGCAAGAAGACGTTTTTCCACTCGAGTTCCTACACGGCCAATCCGATTGCCTGCGCGGCAGCACTCGCCAATGTCGAGATCTGGCGTGACGAGCCGGTGGCCGAGCGGATCGCGGCCTTGAGCGAGAGACAGGCCGCCGGGTTTCGACGCTTTCGCGACAATGCCAACTTCACCGACAGCCGCGCGATCGGCACGATCCTGGCTCTCGACCTGCGCGCCGGCTCTGCCGGCTATCTGGCCGAGATCGGACCTAAGCTGCGGGCCTTTTTCCTCGAGCTCGGCCTGCTTGTGCGCCCGCTCGGCAATGTCCTTTATCTCCTGCCGCCCTATTGCGTCACCGGCGACGAGCTCGATCGGCTCCATGACGCGATCGAGGAGGCCGGCGAACGCTTCGGCTCAAAGCCATGAGCAGGTCGTCGCGCCTTCTCGGGTTTGGCCATCATGCGCCTGGGCGAAAGGTGGCGAATGCCGAAATCGAGAACAATCTCGGCCTCGAACCGGGCTGGATCGAGCGGCGTACTGGAGTCCGGTCGCGCTTCTGGGCAACGGACGAAGACACGCTGTCTGGTCTTGCTGCCCAGGCCGGCGCCATGGCGCTGGCCAGCGCCGGCATTGCGCGCCACGACATCGGTCTGCTGCTGCTTGCCACCTCGACGCCCGATCACCTCCTGCCGCCCAGCGCGCCCTTGGTCGCACATCGGCTGGGGCTCGGCCGCGCCGGCGCTGTCGATCTGACCGGCGCCTGCGCCGGCTTCATCTATGCGCTGATGTTTGCGGACGGATTTACCCGCCTGCACGGCAAAGCGAGCCTTGTTATCGCCGCCAATATCCTCAGCCGCCGCATCAATCCCTCTGAGCGCGCCAGCGCCGTGCTGTTTGCCGATGCCGCCGGCGCCCTCGTGATCGGTCCCTGCGAGGATACTGATCGGGGGATTCTCGGTGCCTCCGTGGATTCGGACGGCTCGCGATACGGGCTGATCCAGATTCCCGCAGGAGGAAGCAACAAGCCGTTCCACGGTGACCTCGACCTCGAGCAAACCCGAATGACGATCACCGACGGCCGTGAAGTGTTTAGCAAGGCCGTAGACATGATGACTGCCTGCTCGCTGGACGCACTCGCCGCAGCCCGCATGCGGCCGCAAGACATCGATCGGTTCGTGCCGCATCAGGCCAATGCCCGCATTTTCGATGCGGTGGGGCGAAACCTCGGCATTGCGGATGAGACGATCGTGAAAACGATCGCCGAATATGGCAACTCTTCCGCCGCGACGATCCCGCTCTCACTGTCGCTCGCCAATCAAGCGGAGCCGTTTCGGCCGGGCGAGAAAATACTCCTGGCGGCGGCAGGTGCGGGACTCAGCGGCGGGGCGCTCGTCGTCGGGATTTAGCCCAGCGAAGCTGCTCACTGGCTCTGTGAGATGAATAGGACAACGGGACCAATGCGAAAAAAGAAAATAGTCGCCGGCAAGCTGCACGGCATCCACGTCACCGAGCAAAGCTCAACTACCACGGTTCGATACTGCTCGACCCTGACCACGCGAAGAACCCGGGATCCTGCCAATGGATTCGTGGAGACATGGAGCAAGACTTCCGGCGCGCGAATCTCGACCTATGTCATCCTCGGCGAGCGCGGCTCTCGATGCTGCATCCTCAACGGCGCGGCCGCCCGGAACCTGCCAGCCCACTCCATCCATCTGGACGAAGCGCACATTCCTGTCTGAAGCCGCGGATCGTTACGTTCGTCATCAACAATGTCGTCGGCTTCTCGATGGCAATGCGCTGACGCGGACGGCGTTGACGATTACATCGGCAGGGGCGCTTCAGCAGAACTTTCGCCGGTTGATGGAGCAGCAGGAACTGGTGGAGGAGACCGGCGAAAGTGCTTTTGATACCGGCGGTCGGCCGGCGAAGCTTTATCGCTTCCGCCACCATGTCCTCGACGAAACGGCGGTCGCCCGGACAAAATTGCCGCTGGCGCGGGCTTGACATCCTTTATACTCAACGTAGAAATATCCCTTATAATCAATTCGATTATAACGAGAAATTCATTCGCACCGTCCGAACCCACGGTCTCGCTCGGGAAGCCCGTATGAGTGGATCGAAGTGATCTTGGAAATGAAACGCCCGAGGACGGGCTTTCAACCTTTGTCGTGAAGGAGGTGCCGCGCGCCTGGGCCAATGCCTTGCGGCAACGGTGAAGGATGTATACCGCCAGTAAACGCGTGCGTCAAAGTCGCTATCGAATGTACAGTTCGTCTAAATGTGCGATACGTTCAGATTTGTGCAAGTACTTGGAAAAGTGTTGCATAAAAGAAACCGTCTAATTACATAAATCAGGCAAGCTAAACTTTAAACTTGCACAAATGAGCGTGGGGCGCCCTGTTCCATGGCGCTCCCGGGGGAACTGTGGGTGAAGAAACAACGCATCGTCCTGCTGGCAGCTGTTTTGGCGTCTGCCTTTGGCTTTTTTTTGCTGATCCTGATCCTGCAGATGGTCAGTTTTTTGGTTGACTAGGCACGCGCAAGCGGGATGGATCGCGCAGAGACACGCGGAAGTTTTTTTCGCCAGCGAAACCCCGACGACCTGATGGGGAGTCGCGCCAGCAGCGTGGGAGCCACGTCCAGTGCCACCATGCGAGATGCCGATTGTTGGCGCGTCTGTCAGTTCGCGCGGCCATATTCATTCTGGTGCCGATCTGTTGCCTTTTCTGCTTTTCCCATGCGTTTTAGGCCGAGCCAATTTGTGAAGCGGGCGGTCAATGGATCTGCGCCTCGCGATTGCCTGCCGTTGCCTGATTGATCTGGGCGGGATAATCCGAGAGCGAACGCTGCAACCGCGGTTCGAATTGCGCGAAGTTGAACCGGACTTCATCCGCGGTCAGGAACTGGTGGGTTGCGCCGGGAAAGCCGGCGACCATCACAAGGTCGCCTTCCTTGACGCCTTCACAGGCTATGGGTAGCCAACTCTCCGGCCGGTAAGGCACATTGTCGCGCGCATATGGCCGGGAGGAACCATCAGGAGCGACATAGGCGCGATAAAAGCCGAAGTGGCCCGTGTGGCGCAGCCACATCCAGTTGTCCGTTTGGCCGCCGAAGTTGCCGATGCCGAGCGCGGGCGCATAGACGAGGCGCACGTCCTCAATTTCGAGCTTCTGGAGGAGATAGTAGGAGACGCCGCCATACGTCGCAACGGCGATGGGCTGTCCTTCACATGCGGCGATCAGGGCCTTTTTGTTCGTGGCGAGCCGCTCATAGCGGGCAAACCCGTTCAGCTTGTCCGAGACGCTCTTGAGCATTTCGGCGGTCACATCCCGCATGTCCTCGATCACATAGCTGCGGCTGCCTGGCGCCGCGGGCAATTCTTCACCCAGGGCTCTTCGCCAGAAAGCCGTCTGTGAGATAGTCCTGGCCCTCCTTGCTGTGGTATTGGATGGATTCTAACACGCAATGATGATTGGTTGCGACCAGCCCTTGTGGACTGACGAACGAGGCGGAGCATCCGCCCAGTGATACGATCGCGTTGAGCGGGTCAGCGTCTAGACGGCCCAGCTGGGCGGGATCGATCTGGAGCCCATCCGCGCGCATGGCCGCGCACACTTCCGCAGTCTGGCCCGGCATCCACATACCTTCGTCCGCCGATGTAGCCGTGACCGTCCAGAGCAAGGCGATGGCAGTTGCTTTGGCCAAACATTTCAAATTCGAGTTCGTGCTGACTGTCGCTCTCATCTTGCCTCCTGTTCTCCGCAGATTGGATTGGTGACTATCGGGATGGCCGGAGTCCTGGCGCCCGCGCGGCGGCCACACCGTAAAGACCGAGTGGACGGTTAACGCAGGAATCCTGATGGCGCTCACCTCTCATTATATCGGTCGCGCGCAACGTTTGCGGATCATTCGCTGCACCAATCGTGCCAAATGAATAAAGCCTTCAGTTGCAAATGGTGAGCCGCCCCATCCATGTCCGATCTCCGACGTCGTTCACGTAAAACGCTCGGTGCTTCCACGCTCGTTTGCTCTTCGCCCGTCCCTCTTCCGTCTTGACTAGCAGGAGCCTACGGCCTATCTCACTGCCGCGTTAGCACTCGCTTCTGGTGAGTGCTAAACACGCTCCGGCAACGGAGAACCGTTCAACATCCGCACCAGGGAAATCCAAAAATGGCAAAGTCGAATTTCCGGCCGCTGCATGACCGCGTGGTCGTTCGCCGCGTCGAGTCCGAAGCGAAGACCGCGGGCGGGATCATCATCCCCGACACGGCGAAGGAAAAGCCGCAGGAAGGCGAGATCATCGCCGTCGGTTCCGGCGCCCGTGACGAGGTCGGCAAGCTCGTCCCGCTGGACGTCAAGGCCGGCGACCGCATCCTGTTCGGCAAGTGGTCGGGCACCGAAGTCAAGCTCAACGGCGAAGACCTTCTGATCATGAAGGAAGCGGACATCATGGGCGTCATCGGCTGACACGCCGCCGCCTTTCATCCGCACCATCCAATCTGAATTTCGGGCGAAATGCCCAGGAGTAACAAATGGCTGCCAAAGACGTAAAATTCTCCCGTGACGCTCGTGAGCGCATGCTGCGCGGCGTCAACATCCTCGCCGACGCGGTGAAGGTCACGCTCGGCCCCAAGGGCCGCAACGTCGTCATCGACAAGTCGTTCGGCGCACCGCGCATCACCAAGGACGGCGTCACCGTCGCCAAGGAAATCGAGCTTGAGGACAAGTTCGAGAACATGGGCGCGCAGATGGTCCGCGAAGTTGCTTCGAAGACCAACGACATCGCCGGCGACGGCACTACGACCGCGACCGTTCTGGCACAGTCGATCGTCCAGGAAGGCCACAAGTCGGTTGCCGCCGGCATGAACCCGATGGACCTCAAGCGCGGCATCGACCTCGCCGTCGCCGACGTCGTCGCGACGCTGATCAAGAACGCCAAGAAGATCAAGACCTCGGAAGAGGTTGCCCAGGTCGGCACCATCGCCGGCAATGGCGACGTTTCGGTCGGCTCGATGATCGCGGAAGCGATGCAGAAGGTCGGCAATGAGGGCGTCATCACGGTCGAGGAAGCAAAGACCGCCGAGACCGAGCTCGAAGTCGTTGAAGGCATGCAGTTCGACCGCGGCTATCTCTCGCCCTACTTCGTCACCAACGCCGAAAAGATGGTTGCGGATCTGGAAGACGCCTACATCCTGCTCCACGAGAAGAAGCTCTCCAACCTGCAGGCCATGCTGCCGATCCTCGAGGCTGTCGTGCAGACCTCGAAGCCGCTGGTCATCATCTCGGAAGACGTCGAAGGCGAGGCCCTGGCCACGCTGGTCGTCAACAAGCTGCGTGGCGGCCTGAAGATCGCCGCCGTCAAGGCGCCTGGCTTCGGTGATCGCCGCAAGGCCATGCTGGAAGACATCGCTATCCTCACCGGTGGCCAGGTCATTTCCGAAGACCTCGGCATCAAGCTCGAGAATGTCGGCCTCAACATGCTCGGCCGCGCCAAGAAGGTGTCGATCTCCAAGGAGAACACCACCATCGTCGACGGCGCCGGCAAGAAGGAAGAAATCCAGGGCCGCGTCGCCCAGATCAAGCAGCAGATCGAGGAGACCACCTCGGACTACGACAAGGAGAAGCTGCAGGAACGTCTCGCCAAGCTGGCGGGCGGCGTTGCCGTCATCCGCGTCGGCGGTGCGACCGAAGTGGAAGTCAAGGAAAAGAAGGACCGCGTCGATGACGCCCTCAACGCGACCCGTGCCGCCGTCGAAGAAGGCATCGTTCCCGGCGGCGGCGTCGCCCTGCTGCGCGCTTCGCTGGCCATCACCGTCACCGGCGCTAACTCCGACCAGACCGCGGGCATCGCAATCGTGCGTCGCGCGCTGCAGGCTCCGGCCCGCCAGATCGCGGCCAACGCCGGTGCGGAAGCATCGATCGTTGCCGGCAAGATCCTTGAGAACAAGGGCGCGACCTTCGGCTTCAACGCCCAGACCGGCGAATATGGCGACATGATCGCCATGGGTATCGTCGATCCGGTCAAGGTTGTGCGCACGGCCCTGCAGGACGCGGCCTCGGTCGCCGGCCTGCTGGTCACCACCGAAGCCATGATCGCCGAGGCTCCGAAGAAGGAGTCGGCTGGCGGCGGCATGCCGGCTGGTATGCCCGGCGGTGGCATGGGCGGCATGGGCGGTATGGATTTCTAATCCAGCCCCCTATCAACCTACAGCGGAAAGGGCGGCAGCAATGCCGCCCTTTTTTGTGTGCCGAGCATGATCGACAGCTTGGAGGTGCAAGTCCTCTACCCAGCTGATGGCGGCGAAGCGCAACGGCGTCGTCGTGAGACGGGTCTGGCCGTGTCCTTTCGTTCAGCCGCTGGTCGAAACTCACGATGATCGTGCTGCCTTCCGCCGTGCCGTGGATCTTTACAGGGCTGCGAGAAGGCCTTGCCAACGGCTGGCAGACCCTGGTTGCGGTAGAACTCATCGCATCGTTCGATGGGCTCCGATTACCTGATGGCCTATGGTCGTCAGCTCTTTCAATTTGAACTCGTTCTTTCGGCCATGATCGTGGTCGGCCTGACCGAATTGGTGATCCACGGCCTGCTCACGATTGCCGAAAACTATCTGCAACGCTGGCGTCCGGAGACCCCACGATCAGCCTGATCACGATTGCAGGTCGGGATAGGCTGTCGCACGGCGCTTCCATCGCACCGCCGGCCTTCCGCTTCATCGGCCGACATATGCGGCCGCTTGCGGTGTCGATGGCGCTGCTCGCGATTTGGGAGTTGCTCGCCCATGCCGGCGCTGCTGACCCACGTTTTCTACCGCGGCTGGAAGAGGTGGCGGCCGCGGCATGGCAGAGTTCAGCCGAGGTGGCCTTGGCTCCAATCTTCTGGCGAGCCTGGAACGTGACCTGATCGGTTTCGTGTGTGGCAGTGTGGCGGAAACGCGTTTGGTCTGGTGATCGGATTTTCCCGCCTCATCGAACGCCTGAGAGGCTCGTGGTCGCGGTTGTATTACCGCTATTACGTGACCTGATCACGTTGACGATGCCAGCACCTTCATTGGCCACTTTCTGGACCATGTACGTCACATCAGGCTCCCCCGCCCGATCGACACGAGCCGGCTCTGTAACCAAGCCGCCGTCATATAGCGGTTCCACGACGGCACTGGCGGCAGTCGTCTTCTCAGCGGCTACAGGTGGACGTTTCAGCATGACGCCAACGAATCCGATGGTGGCAAGGACAGCCAGACCAAGCACCGCTAGAAGCTGTACTCCGCTGGAGTTCGCCTCGGAAGTGGAGCGACAAGGGCCTGATTTGTCTTGCCATGCCACATTGTCAGCACGCTTTTCGAAGCCTCTGAATTCCTTAGTGTCCATCCCAGCTCGACCTCCGACCATCCCCCATTTCCGGCTGCCCGCGGCACGGCAGCCCTTGGCCTCTAGCTGCGCTCGAGCGGATCAGCGTGCCGTCTGCCTTCTCTAGCCGATCAAAATGTCTGCACCCATTTGGCAATGGCCGTTTCGCGCAAAAGTATTCCCCCGTGAGCCGACTTTCCGAATTGGCTTAACTTCCAAATCTGTGGCTTTGCCTGCATTGCGGAGCGCGGAGTTCCGACCACTCGCCCAAGGGTATGCCATGGCGTTTCGTCTCTTTGTTCCCATCCTTGCCGGTGCAACGCTGCGCGAGCGGCTGCTCGCCTGCATCGGGGCCATGATCGGCATCGCATTGACTGGCGTGATCAGTGCGCTGGCGAACGGGTCTGGCCCACATGTCGCACTGCTGGTTGCTCCAATGGGAGCATCGGCCGTGCTGCTCTTTGCCGTGCCTTCAAGCCCGCTGGCGCAACCTTGGTCGATTATCGGTGGCAATACGATTTCGGCGCTGGTCGGGGTGATCGTGGCGCATTTCGTGCGTGAACCCGTTGTTGCTACCGGCATTGCGGTGGCGCTGGCCATCGCCGCCATGTCGTTTACGCGCTGCCTGCATCCGCCGGGTGGCGCCGCCGCCTTAACTGCGGTGTTCGGCGGACCGGCCGTCTTCAGTTCCGGCTTGCTGTTTCCCTTCGTTCCGGTAGCGCTGAACTCGATCGTGCTGGTCGCACTCGGCTACGGCATCCATAAACTGTCGCGGCGCAACTATCCACATGTGGCGGCCCCCGCCCTTAAAAGCGCGCATGGAACCATCGATCCGCCGGCGCGGGAGCGGGTCGGCTTCCAGCCCGAGGATATCGATGCCGCGCTCGGCGCGCTGGAGGAAACCTTCGATATCGACCGCAACGATCTTGAGCGGCTGCTGCGGCAGGTCGAGTTGCAGGCGATGGTGCGCTCCCACCGCACCCTGCTGTGCGAGGACATCATGTCGCGCGATGTGATTTCGGTCGATGAACATGCGCCTGCCGACCAGGCGCGTCATTTGCTGCTCGATCACAACATCCGGACGCTGCCGGTGACCGACGCCGACGGCGGGCTGGTCGGTGTAGTTGGCCTGCGCGAGCTGACGAAGGCGACCGACGCGGTGAGGGCTGTGATGTCGAAGGCTGGCACCGCCTCTCCCGATACGCCGGCGATGAGCCTGCTGCCGGTCCTCACCGACGGCCGCAGCCATGCCGTGGTCATCGTCGATGCCGAGCGACGCATTATTGGGCTGATCACCCAGACCGACCTGCTGGCAGCGGCAGCGCGCGTGCACATGGAGGACACAACGCTGGCAGCGGCATAAAATAGTGGTCCGGACTTGCTCAATCCGGGAACCCGATGGGGCGCCAATAGGATAGTGGTATTAGGTGCGGCCTTCCGCCTAAGACAATTCCTTTTTACGAGTAGATCAACCCTGAAACGCGACCGCGTGCTCAGGCATCTGGTTCACGTAGGCCAAGTACGACTGCAACAACGGAACACTCTTCAACCTTGCCGGTGGCCAGAGCCAGTCCGCTATGTCGACCAAAGGCGCGGACTACAAATGGAACCATCTGGTGGACGGCTCCTCTGCAACGATGGTAGCGCGGTTCGCATGTCCAAGGCTGGCTTGAAGCTCTACGTCGCGGGTTGAATGATCCTTGGCAAGGGTCGCGGCTCAGACGCCGAGGACGCGGTTCGCAATTCCATGCAGGTGGTCCTTTCCTTTGGTTCCTGCATTTCGCCTATGGTGAGGCGCCGCCGACTCCCGTCATGCATCACGCCGACGACCGCCGCTTCCTCGCCGCGCCAAGGGTTTGACTAGGCCGACGATAGACCCTGAAATAAGCAATTCCGAAACGATGTGGCTTCCTTGCGCGAAGTCGGCTCTGTCGAACAGCGATGTCAACATGATCCTGAGTTCCGAGGGTTCGCCGCGCATCAATCCTATAACCTTGATGACGTTCCTGACTAGGAGGATGAGGCTGCTCCAACACGTCCACCGTGTTAGGAATTGCCATTGCACGAGTTGATCTCGGACTTCTTCGTCGCGCGTCGCCAATTTCCAGCCCAATACCGCGCCTACGCTTGGTACCCGAACCACGCGGCCTATCGCCCTCATGCCCACTTCGAGGACCCTCCAGGATCGGGCCTGTTCGGATAGGTGTGGGAGGCCGAAGCATCAGAGGGAACGGCCAGACGCTACCATGAGGATGCGCCATCTGCCGAAGAGCCGTACCGTTACCTTCGTCACTGTGCGGAACGCGGGGCGACCGTCGCTTCAGCCATCCGGCTTTGGGTGTCATTTCTCCCCTGGCGGAGTCCACCGCCCCCGACAAAAGCCCGGTCTTATGTAGCAAACGCACCAAGCGAGAAATTACGCAGCGGGCTGTACGGTAGTAGCCGTGCCCGTGGCAGCGTCGACCGCCTTGGATGCCGCCGCAGTGGTGGCTGCGGCTTCCATAAGTGCTGCCTTACCAAGAGACGTGACTTGGTATCGCAGAAACCTTCGCGCTGCGAGTTGCACCCACGCGCCCGCCCAAGCCATCAACATAGGCCATACAAATGCCAAGACTGAGAGTAAGAAGTAGAAGCTGATGGAATTGGCATCTTTGCAAAGAAACCATCCAATGATCCCAGCACTGTGAGCCGTTCCAAGGATTAACATAAACGCAACAAATACAGTTAAAACAATTGATAGAAGCTTTCCAAGCCTCCAGAAGAAAAACACGTTGAACAATATGCCCCACACACTAGGTGGGGTATTTATCCATCGTGTTTCGGGAATCAGGATACGATTTTTATCAATCGTCTTTACGTCTGCAATGGCTCTTAGCTGTCCATACCAGATAGTATCCTTTACAGCGTCAGTTGCGCTGGCCTCCACCGCTGCAAGCGACTCGCTGACGCTGTCGCTAATACGAGTGATGTAGGCAAATACCGCAAGATTGAGATATGCAAGGTTTAGCCCCAGCGCCGCCCCGAGAACGGGCTCCAGCTGGGGCAACATAGACACACAGGACGCCGGCTCACCCAAAATGGTCTTTGCCTACGCCGCGACAGTCGCGGCGCGAAGGTTCATTGGAGCACTGGTCTGCCAAACACGATCAAAGAGGCGGATCAGGTCATTGGTTAAAGGAGATTCGCCGAACAGCGCTATTGCCGCTGTTTCAGTGTTGTCCTTCTCAAAACGAAGTCCTTTGTTGTCCATGATCGCAAAATTCATCTGGATTGGCGCCCTAAGGTGCTGTGGTACAACCCGGATTTGCAAGTTTGGATGACCTACCAAACTGTGAAAAAACGGGTGGTTGCTGGTATCCAGATTATGCGGCTCCTCGATCAGAACCTCAGCTTTGCGGTTTGGCAGGCCCAGGAAGAGGTTCGCGTGAGCTACGGTGTCCGGCGCCCCGTAAATTCGGGGGTCGAAGGTTCTGCTGAGGATTCGAATGCACGAGGACGCCCGAGCGAACATACGCTCTATGATGATAGAAGCGTGGATGTGTGAGCCATTCAGAACAACCTCACCGCTCATCTCTCGGATCAGCCGATCTATTTTTGCGCGGTAAACTTCGTCAGACATCGCCACAGCCCATCACATGAATTCGCCTAAATGTAGGCGACCCCCCAGCATCATGCTGGAAATATACTACTCCAAAATTATAGAGGAGCAACCTATGACGGAAAGGGCCTGCAAAAAAAACGCTGCCGTAAACCCGCCTCGACTGATTTTGTTGTTCAAATTGCGCTCGGTCTCATGAACACCGATGGCTGACAGCTTTTCGGCGAGTTGGGCATAGGTGACCCCCTTTCGCTTCAATTCCGCCTTCAACAGGTTCTTGGCCTTCGTCTCATACTCGACGGTTGCCGGGTCGTCCTTCCGTGCCATGTGCCGCCTCAAAAAATACCATCATATCCGGTGATATAAACCCTTGCATTTGGCGGTGCAAGCCGTCATATACGGTGAACAAAATCACCGGATATGATGACAATGGCCCAGCACTTCCTACTTTCCGCCGAAAGCCGCTCGCTCTCCCTCAAAGAAATTTACAAGGGTGGCGAGGAAAAGGCTTACGACACGTTCAAGGTCCTTCGCTGGGCTTCGACGCAAGGTGAGCCTGTTTGTCCGAAATGCGGATGCCTGGACCACTACGACATTCCGACCCGTCGCAAGTTCAAGTGCGCCGCCTGCGGTGCGCAGTTCTCCGTCACGTCCGGTACGATCTTCGCTTCGCGCAAGCTGGCATTTGTCGATCTGTTGGCCGCGATCTGCCTGTTCGTCAACGGCGCAAAGGGCATGTCGGCTGTCCAGTTCTCCCGCGATCTGGACGTTCAGTACAAGACTGCCTTCGTGCTTGGCCACAAGCTGCGCGAAGCCCTGTCGGCTGAAACCAAGAACGAAACGCTTGAAGGCGAAGTCGAAATAGACGGTGCATTTTTCGGAGGCGTCGTGCGCCCTGAGAACCGCGTAGAGGACCGCAAGGACCGTCGCATGAAGGAACATCAGTCAGACCGTCGTCGCGTCGTCATCGCCCTGCGCGAGCGCGCCGGCCGTACCTTGACGTTCATCCGCCATCGCGAAGCCGAGGGCGTTGAGATCGCCCGCGCGCGCATGCTGGCCGGCACCAAGCTGTTCGCAGACGAGGCCAGCCATTGGGACGCTCTAGCAGGCTTCTCTGATTGGGGTCGTTGAGGTCAAGCTCCTCCTGATAATTTTCCGGACCATGTCGCCCGCGGGTCACTCGCTTCTCTTCGCGGTCGGCGTTAGGCCGCCGCATGATGGGGTCAGTAGAGCGAGGCGTCTCAATCTGTTGAACGACCTTAGGAGAGTTCGTCCCAGGATCGTGCCTGCTAACGAGATCGCCTTGCCCGTCGTCCCCACGGGAACGATCCGGCTCACGCCCTTTCGGGCGGAATCAACTCCTCCTTCGTTGGTCCGTTGTGCCTATTTCATGGCCGATACGGAGCCGGGTGCCTTGCCGAAGCGGAATTCTGTCGCATCGCTCCACATGCGATGCAGGATGACAGCGATCGGCGAAAGCGGTCCGGCTGATCGACCGTGGCACGAAAGGCGAGCGCGGTGATGGGTCCCACACCGGGCACGGACATGAGGCGCCGGCAGACTTGCTCCTTGCGGGCGATATTGAAGACCTGCTTTGTCAGTCGCCCGAACTCGCGCAACATCGTTGCCACGATCGCCAGAAGCGGCTCGACAAGCGCCATGATGACCGTATCTGCGCCAATCAGTTCGCGCACGCGATGGGCGAAAGCTGCGCGGCCTGGAGTGCCGAGCTTGATGCCGGCCTCCCGCAGAATCGCCCTGACGACATTTTCGATCGTCCGCATTTATTGAGGACCGTGCGTCGCGCAACGAGGAGGGATCGCCAGAGCCGACACTGCTGGCTCTTCACATGCACCTGCCGATACCAGCCGGTGCGCATGATCTGCGCCAAGGCGCGGGCGTCGTTGCGATCGGTTTTGTTCGGCATCGTTTTCATCGCCGCGTTGGCCTGCCGGGTCTCGATGCAGATCGCCGGCAATCCTTCGGCGCGAATACCGTCATAAAGCCAGGCTGTCAGCGAACAGGCTTCGAGCCCGATGCGCTCCAGCGGCAGATCGATTTTCCGCAAGGCTTCATAAAGCGCCCTCGGCTCACTCGCCGCCCGCCCTTCCTTCACGATCCGGCCGCTCTCGTCGACGACACAGATCGCGGTCTCTTCCAAAGACACGTCAAGTCCGGCAAAATACTTCATGGCTGCTCCTCCTGATGTTTGTGGCGATCTACATCGACCACGTTCTCACATCTCGACAGGAGCAGCCGCCCTCAATTTGGCTCGGGCGAGACCCCAATCACCCCATCTGTTGAAAAAGGCCCTCGCCACCGGACCGCAGCGATGATTCACTGGCTCCGAAGGGATTCGGAGGCGACGAGTGCGCGGCGGCGACGATCGAACTGGCGAACTGTTCAGCTACGTGAACCTTGAAGTCCGGGTTCGGCCAATCATCCATTGCGGGCGATCCGGACGGTCGTGGCTGAAGCCCTGTCGACGCTAGATCGTGAGTTCGCGGCGCTGTATTCGCCGATCGGACGGCCATCGATCCCGCCGGAGAAGCTGCTGCGGGCGATGCTTTTGCAGGCGTTCTATTCGATCCACTCGGAGCGGCTTTTGATGGAGCGGTTGGAATACGACCTCCTGTTCCGCTGGTTCGTCGGCATCGGCGTCGACGACGCAGCCTGGGACCATTCGGTGTTCTCCAAAAACCGTGACCGGCTGCTGGAGGGCGATATCGCGGCGAAGTTCCTGGCGGCCGTGCTGGCGCAGCCCAAAGTCAAGAAGCTCCTGTCCACGGATCACTTCTCGGTCGACGGCACGCTGATCGAGGCCTGGGCTTCGATGAAGAGCGTCAAGCCGAAGGGCGGTTCGGGCGAAGATGACTCAGGCGAGCCGCCGGCAGACGGCGGCGGACGCAATGCGGAAGCGGACTTCCACGGCGAGAGGCGATCGAACGAGACGCACACCTCGACTACCACCCCGACGGCAGGCTCTACCGCAAAGGGCGGGGCAAGGAGGCCAGGCTTTGCTTCATGGGACATAGGTTGATGGAGAACCGCCATGGCCTGCTGGTCGATGCCTGTCTGACGCTGGCCGACGGGCATGCCGAGCGAGTGGCGGCCCTGCACATGATCGAACCTCGCGCCGACCGGCCGCAGGCGATCACGCTCGGCGCCGACAAGGCCTATGACGCGGAGGACTTCGTCAACGAGTTGCGCTCGATGAAGGTGACACCCCACGTAGCGCAGAACACGAACGGCCGTCGTTCGGCGATCGATCGCCGCACCACGCGCCACGGTGGCTATGCCGTCAGCCAGCGCATCAGAAAGCGCATCGAAGAGGCGTTCGGCTGGATCAAAACCGTCGCTGGGCAGGAGAAGACCAAATTGCGCGGCCGCGACCGCGTTGGGTGGGCCTTCACCTTCGCGGCCGCCGCCTACAATCTGGTGCGGCTGCCCAAGCTCTTGGCGGCGTCGAAATGACCGTGCCCGCGGGTTGCCAACTGATCGGCCGCTGGCGGATCATCGAAGCCGATCTGTGGGATCGCGGTTACCTGAACCTCGATGGACCCGCAACGATCACCATCGGAGCCGACAACAACGGCGAGATCGCCTTTGGCGCCCTGCAAGCCGGTCTCGATCTGAGCTACAGCCCCTCGATAGTTCACTTCACATGGGGCGGATGTGACGAGATGGATGAAGTCACAGGCGATGGCCATGCCGAATTGCTCGACGACGGCTCGATCGAGATCACGTTCGCCTACCACAACGGCGACGAGGCCATCCTCAAGGCAATACGGCAGACTTCTTCAACAACCTGCTAGAGGTTGATTACGCTTCGACCCGCATCAACCACTCGGAAAGCTACAGCGACGGCCACGGCAAGCACACCAACATGGTGGAAAGCTATTTCAGCCGCCTTCGCCGCATGGTCGCTGGCCAGCACCACCACGTTTCGCACCGCTACCTGTGTCAGTACGCCAATCACGCCGCATGGCTGGAAGATCATCGCCGCCGGTCAAATGGCGGCAATGCCTTCGCCCTGCTTGGCGGCGCGCTCAACCACCCAGTTTCGCGGATATGGGCTGGCTACTGGCAGCGGGCGTCGGTCTAAGTGACCCGCGCACGACGCGCGGGTTGAGGTGTACATTTTGACCGGCTTGAGGGAGTTCTTTTGTGAACACCAATGGCAACTCTGGCGCATTTGGATCTGGCCTCTTGCCGGTTCCGGTGCGAGATGGCTTCGAAAAGGCAGCGTAGGGAAGGGTCTCTATTGGAGGTAACTGTGGTCGCTGGTTCTGGAACCATTCGTCTATCGCCATAATTTGGATTCTAGGAATTGACCCATGCACAGTCTTAGCAAAGCCGGCGACGACGGCTTCCTTGAGCATTTCCCGAGTCGGCGCATTCAGACAGATAAACAAACCCATCTCTGCCTGCTCGCGCTCAATGACGCCGCGAAACTCCCGCACCATAGCCGGATTAACATTCTTTCCCGCCTTAACTGAGGTAAGCAATCTTCCGTATGATCGGCCGGGGCCATTAGGGAAAAACAATTCTCCATCAATGCCTCGGTCGGCACCTTTCTTCACTTCCTTCAGAAGATGAACACCTAACAGATAATTTGCCCACCACTGGAACTGGAACGGATCGTTCTTCGCCAAGTCGGCTGCAGTTTCGTAGTCGGCTGGGATGCCGATTGATCTTGGAACACGCAACGCGCCGAAGTGCTCGCCAAGCCGCTCTTCGATCACGTGGATAGCGTGAATTGATACATCGATACCAATCCAACGGCGACCTAGGGTCTCAGATGCGTGAACTGTGGTTCCGCAACCGCAAAATGGATCAAGGACTAAATCGCCCTCATTCGACGACGCCTTGATGATCCTTTCCAGCAACGCGAGAGGCTTCTGGGTCGGGTAGCCAATTCGCTCTGCTGACTGTGGGTTAAGCGAACTGATGTCAGTCCAGCAATTGCCAACTGGGGCGCCAGTATCATCATCCATCCTAAGCTTGCGGTATGGCTTGCCATTGGAGGTCCAGCCAAGATCGCCTCGCATGTCGATAGCTGCCAGTTTGTCCTCTTCCATTCGCCAGCCCCACGGACTTGGGTCATAATCTTTGTACACGTAGCTGAGGTTTTCTCGCGCCCCCATACTCGGTGAGCGAACTACCGGACCATCCGTAAACGAGCCCAAATTGTCGACTCTGTCATACTTTTCAAGTAATTCCTCTTTTGAAAGAGGTCGCTTAATTCTCTCTATACGGAGAACTGCGTCGTCGCTTTTTGCATAGAATAGTATGGAATCCGTGTCTGGGCTATACCGCTTTGCTTGATGCTGTGAACCTTTTGGGTTTCTGGATCGACGCCACGTTACTTCATTTCGATAGTTTGCAACGCCAAAAATTGCATCAAGTATTATTTTTAGGTAATGGCTAGCGGTCGGATCACAATGCAGGTACATGCACCCAGTGGGCTTTAGCGCGCGATGAAGTTCCACCAAACGAATAGCCATCATGACCAAATAGGCCATCATATCGCTATCGCCCAGCGCTGCGCGAAGCGCTCGAACGATGGCGCCGGTCTCGCCGCCGACCCTCGTCAAGAGATGCTCGTATGCGCGCTCTGCCTCGTAACCCCATATCCAAAAATCTAAAAATGCCCCCACTTGAGCGCTGCTGACATCTTCACGGGGGCTTTTAAATAGAACGTTGTATCGCGCATTGCTGTTGAAAGGCGGGTCGAGATAAATAAGATCGACGCTGCCGGGCTCGACATATTTTCGAGTGACATCAAGATTATCGCCAAAATAAAGCTTGTTCATCGCCGCCACCTTTGCCACGCCGTTTTCAGAATAAACCACGAAGGTTAATTAAGATGAATCGCGCTCAACCAAGCTTTTCGGCGCTGCCAATTCTTTGTGCCTTGGTGCCGGATCGGCTCGACAAGGGACACGCCCCAGCCCTTCGCCTGCACGATGCGGCGCGCCGTCTCTTTGTTCGTCGCGCTGCCTTCCGCCTCGTGCTTCACGATCAGCCTGTAAAGTTCGCCCTTGCGGAAGCGGTTTGGCTTTCGCCGTAAAGGCGTGATCAGCGCCGGGTCGCCCTGATAGCCAAGGATGAGCAGTACGGCGTCAATGTGCTGAAGCTGGTCGGCCAGGTTCGCACCCTTGAACCGAATCGCGCCGGAAATCTCCGCACGCTTCGCGACCAGCGTGTTTACGCGTGCTCATATCGGGTGGAGCGGACAATTGGGGGCAACTCTTGGCATCCCCGGATTCTAGGGGAAACGAGCTACCGCGTGCTTGGTCTATGTTGGTGCGTTTTGCTACATAAGACCGCAAAAGCCTGACCTTTGCCAGTCTTCTACGGGCAAGCGTTCGCGCCAAAAGTTCAAAGCCGCGTCCATAACATTCAACAATGAAAGCCAGCCTCATCAAATCGAGCAGAAAGTCGTCGATGGCACGTGTGAGCGCGTCAGACTTTTGTTCAAGCTGAAGCAGCAAGGCGCGCGCCTCTTCGATCGCGGCCCGGCAACCGTCTGCGTTTATCAGGAATCAATCCTGTCTAAGATCTGCAAGCCCTCACCTCGCCCCAAGCCAGACTCAGCGCATCGAACGCCGTTGGAGAGAGTTTCCGACGAAAGAACATCGTCGCGTTTCGCGAAAAGGCATCGCTCGGCAAAGTGCCCGTTGATGAAGCATGCTGCGTCAAACGACAAGCAAGAATCCGGGCTCCACCCCGTGATGTCTTCGAAGGCGGGGTGAGCCGGCTCGGGCATGCGTCTCGGCCGCAACCCTTAATCACGAGGAACTGTGCCGCAAGGCAAACAGTTTCTCTCTATTCTTCTAGCCGCCACGGTTCAGCCTAGATTACATGGGAAACGGCAATAACGGAAAAGCAAAGGTTGGCAAAATGAGTAGGGTGGCTGGATCAAATGATGATTTGGCTGCACCAACGACCTTTGCGCCACTTTTGCAGCCCACCTTTCGTTCGATCTGGCTCGCCACGCAAGTCTCGAGCCTCGGCTGGTTGATGCAGACTGTTGCCATCAGTTGGCTGATGGCTACCATCTCGACTTCCGATCTGATGGTTGCGCTGGTGCAGGCTTCATCGAACCTGCCCGCTTTCATTTTGTCCGTATTCGCCGGGGTTCTCGCTGACAATTTCAGCCGTCGCAGGGTTATGTTCGCGGGCCGCTGCCTTATGGTGATAGCATCTGCGATGCTGACCGCTGTTGTAGCGCTGGGCTTTCTCGACCCATGGATGATTCTCGGCTTCAGCTTTTTAATCGCATGCGGCGGCGCTCTCAACGATCCCGCCTGGCAGGCGTCGGTTGGCGATATGGTGGACCGGCGCGATGTTCCCGCTGCCGTTACCCTGCTTTCCGTTGGCTTCAACACCGTACGGACCGTCGGCCCGGCGCTCGGCGGCATCGTGGTTGCCTCCTTCGGGCTTTTGGCCGCTTTTACCGTGACCACCCTCACCTATTTGGTACCCTTGGCCACCATATGGCGCTGCAAGTGGAAGGTCCGCTCGTCGCCTCTTCCGCGCGAGTCGATGAGGAGGGCCATCTATGACGGGCTGCGCTTCACGGCGATGTCATCGGAAATCAAAGCGGCGATCGCACGCGGAACCCTCTTTGGCCTGGCGAGCATCGCCATACTCGCGCTGCTGCCGCTGATTGTCCGCGACCAGTTGGGAGGAGGCCCGCTCGCCTATGGCACGCTCATGGCAGGTTTCGGAACAGGCGCGGTCTTCGCCGGCCTCTCCAACAGCCTGTTCAGACGGAGCTTGTCGCAAGAAAAGCTGATGAGGCTCTCCTGCGCCGCCTGCGCGGCGTGCTCCCTCTCCCTGGCGCTTACCTCTTCGATCGGCGTGGCGGCAATTGCACTTGCTTTGGGCGGCGCAGGCTGGGTCACTGCCTGGTCCGGGGTTGGCGTGAGCGTGCAGCTGGCAAGCCCGCGCTGGGTCGTGGGGCGCACGATCTCCATCTACTATGCATTGATAGACGGCGGCATAGCGGCCGGCAGCTGGGTGTGGGGCACCGTTTCCCAGAACCATTCGCTGACCTGGGCGCTAGAGGGTTCCGCTGCGGCCCTGCTGCTCGTTGCTGCAGCCGGCGTTCTGTTTCCTCTTCGGGAGCGCCGCGAGTCCGAGCCCGATCCTTTGGAGGAATTCGACGCCCCAGCTGTCGCTCTCAGTTTGAAGCCGAGAAGCGGCCCGATCGTGGTCAAGATCGAATATCTGATAGCCGAGAGAAATGTCGAGGCCTTCCTCGACCTCATGCGGCAGCGGCGTCATGTACACAGCCGCGTCGGTGCTCGGAACTGGACGCTCCAGCGCAACCTTCAGAAGCCTATGCAGTGGACAGAAACGTTCCGAACGCCGACCTGGACCGACTACCTTCGCCTCAATCATCGTCTCACGGAAGTAGACAAGGAACTGGACGAGCGTGTCTTCCAGTTACACGCGGGAGAGAAAGCGCCTCAAATGACGCTTTCGATTGAGCGGCCGACAAGCTCGGCCCGGAAACCCGACCAGTCAATCCTTCACCTTCCCCGTCATTGAAGCCTGACCTTCCCATATCTGGGCATCAGCGATCGTTAAAGATCCGGGTGATGGATGACAATCTCGGCGGCATCCGTGTCGTGCGTGCCTTCGCCGCGCAGCCGCACGAGCTGGAAAAGTTCGACCGCGCCAAGCAGGACGCGCCTTGATCTCGCCAATGAGCGCGTTGACATCCGTGTCGGCAACCAGCGCCATGAATTTCTCGTTCCTGACCGCCATGGGCCTGGTGCTCTGGTTCGGTGGCCAGAAAGTGATCGCAGGTCAAATCAGCGTCGGCACGCTGGCCCTCTTGCTCACCTTCATGACCATTCTGCAGATGCCGGTGCGCCAGCTCGGACTGCTGGTCAACTCGTTCGCGCGCGCCTCGACCTGCGGCACGCGGCTGTTCGAGTTGCTCGACGCCGAACTTGACACCGAGGACGCGCCGGGCGCCCGGGATCTCGTCGTCACCGACGGCGTGCTGCGCTTCGACAATGTCGGTTTCTGCTACGCGGGCTCGGGCGGCCGCCCTACGCTCTCCGGCATCTCCTCCGAGGCGAGCAATGCATCGCCGTCTAGGCAAGGCGAATGCTCCGGACTTCCCAGCCTTTCTTGCCTTGCCCGCATTCGACAAACACCTTCTGTCCCGCCACCAGCACGCTGAGCCCTGAGCGCGTCAGGGCGCTGGCATGAACGAAGACGTCCTTCTCACCGTTGTCAGGAGCAATGAAGCCGAAGCCCTTTTCGGGTTTGTACCACTTGACCGTGCCCCCGCTCTCCAGCTGCGCACCGGTTTCATCGAAGGTCCCTCCAGCGACGCGCGTATGTGACGGAGTTTTCGCGCGGTGATCGCCGATCTCCAGCACCTGCGCGACTTGATGACCTTTTGGACTTTTTTCGACCGTGATCTTGAGAGGCGTTCCCGCGGCAACATCCCGGCTTCCGGCCGCCTCTAACACTCGCACGTGCAGATAGGCCTCCGTGCCGTCAGACAGTTTGACGAAGCCAAAGCCCTTGCTGACTGTGAACCACAATACCTCCGCATCGACAGGATCTGCCGTCACGGTCGGCGGGCGCTGAAAATAGTTTGGCTCGGAAGTCCGTTCCGAAAAGGAAACGGGGTCATCGTCATAGCGATGCCGGCGTGGCTCGCGATGGTCTCGATATTTGCCCATGATCATCTCGACTGGCATGGATGGCGCACTGCGCTACCGTCAAGGTAATCTCAATCGGGCGACGCGTTTATGTCAAAAAGGCCGTGAAGGCCGCAGCTGTGCCCGGCCTATCGGCCGAACCCTTTGAAACTAGATTCATTTCCCCTGAAACAATAGTGCCGGCGAGTCGATTTACTGACTCGCATAGGTTGTGTTGGAGCGAGAGTGCGATGATGCTGGCGCGGGCGCACTGGAAGGGCTTTATCAGGCATTGCGGAAAGCCTGCTCCGGGTTTCTTCAAAAGGAACCGAACGGCGGGTCGACGACCATTTGCGCCGGCTCCAGGCCACGGGGCAGGCCTGACCGTGCATGATCATCATCTCCAGCGTCACGCCCAGCGTCGACGCCAAGCCGTGGAGAACCATGCCGCGCTGTCGCCGACGAGAACAACGTCGCAATGTCGATCGACGAGCTTTGAATCGGCGCACTCAATGGGCCTCCTTCCCCAAGCACGGATGTCGCGTTGGCACTTTTTGTGCAGCTGCGAAGAGCTAAAATCGCCACGACGGGTGGTGTTGACGCGCCGACAATTATCAGACAAAAACGGAATTCAATCGGTTCAGCGGCCTACGCGGCAGGGCTCTGCTCAACAACCTCGGGGACCATGGACGAACGCGCAAAAGGGATTAGGAAAGGCGGAGCTGGAGGCAAGGCCAACGACGTCAATGCGGACTTAATCGCCGTTGTGGTCGCCATGGACAGCAGCGCCCCCTGCGTTCTGACCATCCCGCAGGCAAACGCCCTGCCCTCGGGCCCGTTCGAGCTTGCTCACCGTTCGCTGCAGTCGGGCCTCAGGGGATGGGTGGAACAACAGACCGGCCAGCCGCTCGGCTATATCGAACAGCTCTACACCTTCGCCGATCGCGACAGGGTTGGCGCTGACGACCGCGTGGTCTCTATCAGCTATCTGGCGCTCACCCACCAAGACGAAGCTGGCGACCCGGCCGGGCGACACTGGGGAAGCTGGTACGACTATTTCCCGTGGGAGGATCACCGCTCCGGCACACCGGCGGTCGTGTTGGACGAATTGCGGCCGCGCCTGATGGAATGGGCGGATGGCACTGACGACAGTACGACACGCCTCGACCGACGACGGCGGGCGGCGATCGCCTTCGGCTTTGACGACCGCCATTGGAACGAGGAACTCGCGCTTCAACGTTATGAGCTGCTCTACGAAGCCGCCCTGGTGGAGGAAGCAATACGCGCCGGACATTCCGCTGCGCCCACCTGGGTCTCGGGCAGATCGATGATCGCCGATCATCGTCGCATCCTGGCGACCGGCATTGCGCGGCTGCGCTCCAAGATCAAATATCGGCCGGTCGTATTCGAACTGATGCCGCCGGTCTTCACGCTTTTGCAGCTGCAGCGCACCGTGGAGGCGCTTGCCGGCAGGCTCGTGCGTAAGCCGAACTTTCGCCGGCTGATCGAGCAGCAGGAGCTGGTCGAGGAGACCGGTGAGACAACCGCGGAAACCGGCGGCCGGCCGGCGCAACTTTATCGCTTCCGTCACGCCGTTCTCGACGAGAGGGTGATAGCCGGAACAAAATTGCCGCTCTCGCGGGCTTGACCCGCCTTGCGCCAGCAGCCCTGACGATGTCGCGGACGGCTTGGCCCTTGTGAGAACCGGGATTGTCGAGAATGACGATGTCGCCCGGCTTCAGTGTTTTGTTGAGTTCGGTTTCGACATAGACGCGAAAGGCCTGCGTATTGATGGGTCCGTCAATGACCCAAGGCGCCTCCACCCGATCATGCCGCAGCGCGGTGATGAAGGTCATCGTCTTCCAATGGCCATATGGTGCGTGGGCCATCAGCCGCTTGCCGCGCACACCCCAGCCGCGCAACGGCGCCATGTTGGTCTTGACCCATGTTTCATCCAGGGAGACCAGGCGCGTAGGGTCAATGCGGGTCTGATAGCGCATCCATTGCGCACGCCCGCGCATCAGCTTTGGCTTGAGCTGCTCGGCCGCCAGAACGGTTTTTTTGAAGCTCTTGCCCTCGCGGTGCAGGAAGCGACCGACGCTCGCAGGAGACCACGTTCAGCCAGTGCCGCCGTCAATTGATGAAGCGTCATGTTGGCATCTCGCTCAACCTCGCCCAGGACGAAAGCACGGTGCTCCCCGTCGATCAGATAGGGCCGATGACCACCCATCTTGCCGGGTGCCGCACTGCCACGGCGACGCTTGCGGCCTCGGGCGTTTCCTGGGCGAAGGCGGTGGCGATGAAAGCCGAGACGACGCCACAGACTGGGCTGGCGGATAGTAGTTCGCGAGTCAGCCACGGTAGCGGTCGCTACGAAGCGCGCAGCACTTTGTCATCGGTACATTCCGTCCCATGCCTGAAATGAGCAGTGCAGCCATGTCGCCTCCTCCGCAGTCACCGTGGCGAAAGCAATCCTTCCGCTGCCACACGGACCTAATGTCGCCTGGCACTAGACTAGCTTGCTTCAGCAAACCACTTAGCGCAATTCTCAGGAGCTACCGTGCCCGCATCGCAGGCGAGGTCCGGGGAGGCTTGCTCACTCAGTTTGCCATTCTGGAAAGTCGCGTTCTTGCCAACGCGCATACTCGAGATATTCTCTCGCAATCGCCTCTACAAGATCTTGTTGGAGCTCTTTGCGAAGGCACGGCATTTCGCTGATTGCCAAGCTGTGCTCTCTCGCAAAATGAATGGCGCAACGATATCCGTCAACGTCTTCCAAAGTGGGACGGACTGCATCTTCCTTCCACTGATCGGCAAGTTCCTGCAGCAATGAAGGTTGTCCTTCTCTTGTGACAAACATGTCTGTGACCCGACGCTTGGCTCTCTCCAGAAAGGCGTTCGAGTTGCCGAGCCGCAACCGCCTTACATGCCACCGAAAAGCGCCATCCCAATGCTGAGTTCGCGCCATTAAATTGAGAAGGGAGATCGAACCGCCTTCGAGGATGAGCCCCGGCTGGGAACTACGCTCATCCACTTGCATTATCAGCTTACGATGGGCGGTCTCGGCGTCGATGATGCCCGCGGTTAGCGGGCGCGAATCCAAGTAGATCCGCTGGGTAGATTGCAGTTCGGAATCCGAGGGACGCCCGCTGCCGGTGGCGATTTGAGGACAGCATTGTACACGATCCAGCGCAATGACCGGCCATCCGGTCTCTCGTGCAATTTGGATTGCCGCGTCTGTTTTGCCGCTGCAGGTCGGCCCGTAAATCAAATAGATTAGCATGTGTATGCCGCATAGTTTATCGGAACTAACCGCCCCCCAAGCACAAGATACTCGGTAGGCTTTCACCGGACTTGTCGCAAACATTTTGACAAGCGGCGATTATGCCCTGAAACGACGCCATTTTCGAACTTTGTGAAGTCCGAAAGGGCGCAAGCAGCCCGTTCTGGTCGTTCAGTCCAGTCACCAACGCCTCTGTTTGACGTTTGACGACGGTCCACTTTGCACATTCGCAAACACACAGACCGCCGGCGCCAAGGATTTGGCGCTTTTTGCGTGGCGTCCGCTCCGATCTTCCGGAAGGGGAGCTGGCTGCTGTTTTCTGGGCACTCGCTGCGCATCGCCGCTGCGCAACGCCGAACTGGACATCGAGCGGCTACGCGATGAACCGCATGGTCTGCCATTGTGAGGCTCTTGCTCGACACTAATGGCCTCTCCGAAGTGACGAGGCCGACGCTGCGGCAGGCCCGGGCGAGCCATCCGGCCAGTGCGTCACGTTTCCGACCTTTGTCCATGAGGGCAGCGGCTTCGAGCCGAGAGTCCTGCCCGTGGACGAACTGGTTGCCCTGGCCTGGGGCGACCTGACGGGCCTCGCGAAGCGGCGTGGCCGCGGTCTGTCATCGATGGACGGGCTGATTGCAGCCACCGCGATTTCCTGACCCATCACATGGCGGGGATCTCATGCGCTGACGGCGAAACACCCAGATGCCCCGCACCTACCACGATCAATATGGAAACGCCTCGGTGGCAGCCACGAGGTCGATGTCATTGAAGATGAGATGAAATAGGCGGATCAGCTCTGCTTTTCGCATCCTTGACGCGCGCTTCATGACAGGCCTCGGCCGAGGGCGTCGAGTTTAGCTTCCGGTTGGATGCTTGCCCTCACCTGTGGCTATGCTTACGGCCATCCCGATCGAGAAAAGCATCGAACGCGGCAGCGACAGCGCGAATTACAAAGCGATGCTCCCGCCGTACGCGGACAAAACCGTTTTCGAAGTCCACTATCCCGTCCTCGGCCAGCATCGCCAAGCGTTCAGCTGAATCGAGAAGACGGATCGGATCAGATCCGTGGGCGGCACAGATTGCCTGCACATCGGCCTCGAGATCGCACATTAGTCGCTCGATAATTGCGGCTCGCACGCGGTGGTCGTCGGTGAGGCGATAGCCCTTTGACGTCGCCAGACGGCCAGCTGCGATGTGCTGGATGTAGGAATCCCGTGTAACTTCGTTTTGGA
This sequence comes from Mesorhizobium sp. M0923, assembly GCF_040319365.1. Taxonomy (NCBI): domain Bacteria; kingdom Pseudomonadati; phylum Pseudomonadota; class Alphaproteobacteria; order Hyphomicrobiales; family Phyllobacteriaceae; genus Mesorhizobium; species Mesorhizobium sp. M0923. The sequence goes on from NZ_JAMYNW010000033.1 coordinate 41,523, forward strand.
CGTACCCCTCGCCGACGCGGCCGATAGCCGACGCGCCGAAACCGATCAGGGTTCTGCAGGTGGTGGCCGAGTAGCCCAGCGAGTTACGCCGCAGGCGACCCGTTTTCTGTGCCAGCGCGAGCTCGTCGTCCGGCAAGGCGAAATGGTCGAGCCCGATCTCGCGGTAGCCGGCGGCAATCAGCGTCGCGGCCACGGCCGCATACTGTTCGGCGCGGGCAGCGCTGCCCGGAAGAACTGCCTCCTCGATGAGGCGCTGATTCTTTATAAGCGACGGGATGTGCGCATAGCCGAACACCGCAAGCCGGTCGGGGCGCATTGCGACCGCCGCCCTCGCGGTCTCGACGCAGGACTGCACCGTTTGATGCGGGAGACCGAAGATGAGGTCGAAGTTGATGCGGCTTACTCCATGCCGGCGCAGCATTTCCACGGCAGCCGACGTCTGCGCCTCACTCTGAACCCGGTTGATTGCTTTTTGAACAATGGGATCGAAGCTCTGCACGCCGAGACTCACACGGTTCACGCCGGCTGCTCCTAAGGCCTCGGCCATCTCGGCCGTGAACGTGCGCGGATCAATCTCGACGGCAACCGTAGCTGTTTTCGTGAGAGCGAAGCGGCGTCGCAGGAACTCCATCAGAGCCAGGAACTCGGCTGGTCCTATGAGAGACGGCGTTCCGCCGCCGAAATGCATGTCGCTCACGGGCAGCGTCTGCGGCGCTCGCTCCGAGACCAAACGGATCTCGTCACGCAGGGCCGCCAGATAGTTGAGGATCGGCGCATCATGGCGGGTGATGGTGGTGGGGAAGCCACAATACCAGCAAGCTGATCGGCAGAACGGAACGTGGAAATAGAGCGACACCGGATCGTCAGCCGGCAGGTTCCTGAGCCATTCCTCATAAGCCTCGGCGCCGACCGCCCCAGAGAACTCCGACACAGTCGGATAGATAGTGTACCAAGGCAGGCCGGCCTCGCGATATTTTGTGGTCTGCAACAGTTACCGTCCCATGCTGATAACCACCAACCTTACCGCTGCGCTCGCCTGTGTCTTTGCGCTATGTCAGTCCGTTCCGCTTTGGTCTCGAAACTTGTATTTCTCAGCAATAGCGGCCGTTCAGTCTTGGCTGGACGGTCAGCGACTGGCCATGGCTGTTCCCGCCGCGACCCTCACGCGCACCGTTTGGTTCCACCATCCCTTCCCTTCAGCCTGCGCCTGGTCGAGTAGATTCTGCTGAGCGCTGCTGCCGCATCCAACGAGATAACACGGCGTTGGGACCAGACTTTGCTCGCCAGCTAGCCCAGCCCCATAGTGATCTCTGGCATCTCGATGAGCTCGTTGTGTGAATTGCTGGCAAGAAGCATTAGCTGTGGCGCGCCGTCTATCAGGACGAGAGGCTGCTCGACGCGACCGTCAGGTCGGCCGCAATGCCAAGGCCGGCGTGCCTACTGACTCCGTGGTGGAGGCAAGGCTGCGCGTTCAGCGCGTGATTACCGATCATCGCGCTCGCCAAAATGACGGCGTCGTACCGAGCGGTGCCGCCGCATGATGTCTCAACGTCGGGGCTCACAGCAAACAAAGCTGTCGCCATTGAACGAAACTGTCGCGAAGCGAACAGACGAACCGTAGCCGAAACGTTTGCCGTTCGTGCTTGGGTTGATCCGCAAGGCAAAAAGGAAGGAAGAGCGAACCAAGGTCCGCCGGCACACTTGAGCTTCAAGCCGCAGCTGCGTCGTCAGGATGGCACGTCATTTGCGGTAGAAGCCTTTGTGACGGCCCGCCCACAACTAGCGGAGATGACGGGGATGATTTGTACAGAAATGTTGGATGGAGTCGTTTCGGCTATTATTATATTTGTAATAACAATCGCATATTTGTAACAATAACGCCCAATCATATTCTCAATTTGTGATGAATATCTGGCGTGACGAGCGCATCAAACTGCTCAAATTCAACTCAACGCGCATCGTTACCGACTGTCTCCTTAGCAAGAGTTCATCACTGACGTCCATTCCTTTTACTCTTTGAACGGAGATCAACAATGAACATTAGGAGCCTCCTCCTCGGCTCAACTGCGGCACTGATTGCCGTTTCCGACGCTCGCGCCGTGACCGCCGTTGCCGAGCCTGACCCGACTGAGTACGTTAAAGTCTGCGACGTCTACGGCTCGGGCTACGTCTACATTTCAGGCACTGAGACCTGCGTGCGCATCGGCGGCTATGTCCGTTACGACGTCGGCTTGGGCCATGTCGGATTGGTTGATCACGCAAGAACCTCGGATGTGAGGACTGGTGAGCATCAGGGCACATGGCAAAACAACACGCGCTTCACATTGAAAACTTGGACCGGCCAGGAGACCGAACTCGGCACGTTGAAGACCTACACCGAAACCCGCATGAACTTCGGCAACCGCCACACTTCGGTTTCGGACAGTTCTCGGTCCTATGCCTTCAACGGAGACAGCACCTTGACTTTCGCCTGGATTCAGCTTGGTGGCCTCCGAGTTGGTAAGGACTGGTCGGCCTTCGACATGTTTATTGGCGGCGCGGGTGACGTACTCAACCAGACGCCGGTTCCGTACGGCGCTTTCGATACCAATGTGGTTCAGTACTACTTCGACGCCGGGAACGGCTTTTCGGCCGTGGTTTCGCTCGAAGAAGGCTCGGGCGTGGTCGGCACAATCGACAGCTACGCACCGCACGTAGTCGGCGGCTTGAAATACACACATGGCTGGGGCGCGATCACCGGCGTTGCCGCTTATGATAGCAACTACGAATCGGTGGCCGCCAAGGTCCGTGTCGACATCAATGTCACCAACGAACTGTTGCTGTTCGGAATGCTCGGCTACGGTTCCAACGGCAAGCTCAACGACGACTCCACGAACGCCATCGACGCTCATGGTCGCGGCTTCTATAAGAGTTGGGGCGGGAACTGGGCTTTCTGGGCTGGCGCCACTTACAAGCTCAACGAGACAACTTCGTTCAACCTTCAGCTCTCCGGTGATCAGCTCAAGAACCATTGTGTCGCTGCAAACGTCGCCTATGCGTTTCTTCCAGATTTCACAGTTACGGCGGAACTCGACTATGGCCGATACGGTAACTTCGCCGTCGGCAAGGTGGACGGCGCTTCCAACATGAATTGGACCAACGCCAACAAGAAGAGCAGTGTCGGCGGAATCCTGCGTTTCGAACGCTCATTCTAACGGATGAAAGGGCGCTGAGGCAGGCATCGCATGTACTTGTCGTCGGCGGATCGGACTCCAGTGGGGGTGCCGGAATCGCGCGCGATATCGAGACGCTCTCCTCCATGGGCGTGCGCAGCTGCCTTGCCGTCACTGCGGTGACGGTGCAAACACACGACAGCGTCACGGACATCCTTCATCTGCAACCCGGTCTGGTGGCCGATCAGATGCGTGCAGCGATCTCGCGGGCGTCACGGCGTAGTGAGCGCGGGCGCGGCCGTGATGATCGTGGCGGGAGGGAGAGGTAAGGAGCGTCTTTCCTTTGAGAATTCGCGTTTACGGGTACCCACGATGCACAACGGGCGAGTTTTTCAAAGAGGCGCGTCCTCCTTCGAAGCGCTTCGGAGGGCCAGGCTCTAGGCTCGCCCCGAGCCCGTGCGTAGCCTGCGGGGGAGCTGGGTCTCGGCCCATCCGGGTAACGATCCTTCGCGCGGCTATGGAAACGATCGCATTTGCCGATTATCGCATAAAAAACTTGTTATCGCACGACTAAAAAAACTTGCAACTCCACAGCATCATTGACTTGTCGCCTATCAGCACTATATACTTGTAATCGCACAGCTCTAAAAACTTGCAAAGGCACGGCCATGGCCAAGCCCCATGAAAAACTCGCTGTATCACTGGCCGTCCTCAAAGAGCTGCAGGAGGGTGGGCGGCGCATATTCAAATCAGATGAGCTGACCCGCGTCCACCGGGAGCGGCTGCTGCAGAACGGGTTCCTGCGCGATGTTATCAAAGGCTGGCTCATGTCGACCGGCCCACAGGCACGGCAGCAAGACACCACCCCTTGGTACGCGAGCTTCTGGGAGTTCTGCTCCCTTTACTGCAATGACCGGTTCGGCAAGGACTGGTTCCTCTCACCGGAGCAGTCGCTGCTTCTGCACGCGGAAGCGCCCACTATTCCGCCTCAGGTGGTGGTGAACACCCCCAAAGGCACGAATAACAAAATCGACCTGCTGTTCGGCACTTCGCTCTATGACCTCAAGGTCAAGGAGATGCCGGCCGAACTGACAGAGAAAAACGGCCAGCGCGTGTTCACTGTCGAGGCCGCCCTTACCCGGGTGCCGGAAGCGTTCTTCCAGCGCGCCCCTATCGAGATGCAGATCGCCATGGCGTCGGTGCGCGACGTATCAACCGTTCTGGCCCTGCTGCTTGATGGCGGCCATTCCGCCGTGGCGGGACGGCTTGCGGGGGCCTTCCGTCGCGTAGGACGCGACTCCTTTGCCGATGAAATCGTGGCCGCCTTCAAAGCCGCCGGCTATGACGTGCGCGAATCCGATCCGTTCGCGGGACAAATTGGAGTGACAACCATTGCGGCGGGCGTACCGCCGTTGGTCGCCCGCCTGCGCGCGATCTGGCAATCGCAGCGCGAAGCCATCATCGAGATATTCCCGAAGGCACCCGGACTGCCGTCCGACAAAGACGCCTATATGAAGTTCGTCGAGGATATCTACGAAAGCGACGCCTACCATTCGCTGTCGATAGAAGGGTACAGCGTCACCCCGGAACTCATCGACCGGGTGCGCGAGGGGAGCTGGAATCCGGAGATTGATGAAGAGGACCGCAAGAACCGGGATGCGCTTGCCGCGCGTGGCTACTACCTCGCATTCCAGAAGGTCAAAGACTCTGTTGCCGCGATCATCAACGGCAAGCCAGCCGGCGCGTTGACGCGGGACACTCACCGGGAGTGGTACCGGGAGCTGTTCGCGCCGTCAGTGACCGCCGGCATCCTCAAAGCGAGCGCGCTTGCGGGATATCGCGATCACCCTGTGTACCTGCGCGGCTCGCAGCACGTGCCGCCGCGTACCGGAGCGGTGGCCGATGGTATGAATGAGCTGTTCGACCTGCTGGAGGCGGAGAAGGAGGCCTCCGTGCGTGCCGTGCTGGGGCATTGGCTTGTGGGCTATGTGCACCCCTATCCGGACGGCAACGGACGGATGGCGCGGTTCCTCATGAACGCGATGCTGGCTTCAGGCGGTTACCCCTGGACAGTCATCAGAGTCGATGACCGGAAGGCCTACCTCGCAGGGCTGGAGGAGGCGAGCGGCAATATGAATGTGAAAACATTCGCCGCCTTTCTCGCCGAACGGGTGAAGTGGTCTATGGAGAAGGCGGCGTGAGGTCGGTGGTGTGCCATGTTTAACTTGCTTGTCTCGGGCCGCGGCGAGTGGTGGGAAACGCCGCCGTTCACGTCAACCATTGACCGGTTCAAGGAATATAGCGGCGCCGAGGCCGAGGCTATCGACCTCGCGCGTCCTGAAACATTGCGCCGGCTGGAGGAAATCCCGGCGCTGTTGATGTACGAAGTCGGGGCGGGAGGCCCGCACACGCGCGTGGTCCGGCACGGCCGCATACGCAATATCGTTCGGCGCGGACACGAACTGGCCTTCACCTTCGAGCCCGATCCGGAACATGCCTTTCTCGACCGGTCAGCGGTGTTGAGAATTGCGGACCGGCTGGGCATTCAACAGTTCGAACAGCACCGTACGCACTGGGCGATCAAGGATGGTGACATTCCGGCCGAGCTGATTGCCACCGGCACCGCTGAACGGGCGCAGCGCACCGTTGCCGTGGTTGCGGCAGAATATGTAGAAGCGCGCCGCGAGGGACGAAGGAGAGAAGCTGCCGAACTGGCCGAGAACTGGAGGATTTTCCTCCCTCGCTGGAGAAAGCACTGTCGCTCGTGCCGGCGCGTATCCTTCAGCAGCCGACACCCGAATTATACCCCATCCTTGGGATAGAGCCCCGCACGCCCGAAGGCCGCAACGCCGTCGTGGCCGTCGTCGCAAGGGATCACAATGGGCAGGACTTGCCTGCCGACTGGTCTTATTCGCTGGCGTGGTTCCTGGACCTTTACGGCAGCGCGACGGAAGCGGGGCGCCTTGACGGCGCGCTGGCCGAATGCGCAACGCATGTGATCGCGCTCGGCACTGGCGAGGGAGAAGCCGCCGCCCCGGTTGAAGATATCGGCTACGCACTCTGGCTCTGTTCGCGAAGCCCGAAACTTATCGGCGATCTGGCCGGGAATCGCTGAGATAGCGCAGGAGGTTTTGTCGCTTACCAAAATCAACTGGAACTCGACCCAGATCAACCAGAAGCTTCCCATTCCCATTCTAGCAGCCGGAAGAGTGGGTGAGCTCTTTAAATATCTATCCGAGGAATCGATAAGCTCAGACTATCTCCAAGTATACATAGTTTTTCTTGTTATAGAGTCTGCTCGGCTGCAGGCAAAGAGCCAGGATAAACTTCAGCACGAAAGCAGAATTGAATGAAGGTGGGCTACATGGAGTTCTCATTTGGGTATGCCTTCACCGAAAACCTTATCCGGTCATCGTCAGCCGCACCTGTAGGCGCGCCGGTCTTTCCAAACCTCATACAGGAGGGGCATTCTGGCTTTGACATCCGCATCAACTTCCCAGGGGTTCCGCTGTTTTTCCAGTACAAGCTTCCGGAGCTGATGAAGCGAGGAACTGCCTTTGAGGTTGCGAGCGGACATTGTCCCGGTTTGTCGATACCATTTTTTCGGATTGCGATGATGCGCAGGGATGTGTCGCGTCAGCATGAACCGCTTCTTCGGTTTGAGGCGCGCTATCCGTCAAACGTCTTCTATGCGGCTCCTTGTATCGCAAACATCAGCGATTTCGACCGCTCTTATTTGGAGCAACCGTAGCACGGCAGTCCATTTTCGTCTCACCAGGGGATATTGGGCCCTTGCCAGACGACAAAGCGCACAGCCTTGCCTATAAACCTGGACTGGCAACTGGATATTTTTGCTCGAAACCCAAGCCCACCAAAGTTCAAACATTTGATGATCTCGCTGCGCTCTTCAGGGAGCAGTTCGCCGAGAAGCGTTTTGCGGAAGTCGGCGAGGCGGCGCGTGAGATGCGCGAAAACGTACTTGAGCTTGCTTCGCCGTCAATGCGGCAAGCCGAACAGCTCATTGCTGAACGGGTCGGCGCGAGATGCATTCAGATTCTAGACGGCGCAGCCAGACCGCCCGAGGAAGAGCGCGCAGTCACTGACATTCTCGTAGCGCGGGAAATTGCGCGTGTCGATCGTGGCGTCGACCTGCTGGTGGCCCAACCACGCTAACGACATCATACCGCTGATTAGCCCATCTGTGGACGCCCCTTCGGACGCAAGCGATTTTTTTGGCGGTAGGCACGATGTCGGATGCTGCCATCTGTCCGGCCTCCTGATGCAGCCATCGGCTGCGGG
>NZ_JAMYNW010000034.1:0-45410 GCF_040319365.1 Mesorhizobium sp. M0923
ATACAAGCGGCCAACTGTTCCGACGGATCCTATTTCCCCAGGTGGCCCTCACCGCAATTCCCGACCTGACAACCTCGATGATGGTCATCATGAAGGCGCTTTCCCTCGGGTTCGCCATCGAGGTTGTCGATATCTTCGCCCAGTCCCAATTGACCGCCGCGCTGAACTACTACTACCTAGAAGCCTTCGTGATTGCCGTCGTGATCTACATGGTGATTGCCTATATCGTCACCCAGATTGCCGACAGGCTGGAGCAGGCGCTGAGGGTGCGGACGTGATAAGGATGCGGGATAGAATCGCCAAGCTTCGGATATCGAGCCGCACCTGGGAGACAATTCTTTCGGAAATGAAAAGCTTGAGGAGAAACCCGAGTAGCCGATGTATGTACAGATGATTTTGGTGCGATTTGATTGACCGCATTGTTTGCGCTGCTGGCTGGCTTCATGCGACTGGAGCCACTGATCGCCCCGACGCAACGTTGCGCATGTACCGACGATAGCGGCAACCCGTAGGAAGATCAGCTTCTCCTCAACTGAAACGCGCGTTCGATTCCGTTTATGTCTCCCATTTGCGCAGCAAATCGACCGGCGGTCCTCGGAAGCCCACCATAAATCAACAATATCAATGCGTTACTCGAAGGTTCGCCAGCTATGACTTGGCTAGCTGAGCCAAAATATAGCGCTAAACCATTGATAAATAACGACAATGATGGGCCTGGAGGGACTTCCAAAAGCCCCGGGCTGTCCTCCCGATCTCCTCGATACGTTTTGTAGCTTTCCTTGGGCTGCCAAAGTTGGCGGCGGCCCTGAGCGCTTTCGATGCTGCTACACGGCATTTACTGCCGCGTTCCCTTCAAAAACAACTCCATGCCCGGCCATGACCGCATCCTCGGGGACCACGAGCAAATCCCTTGAGCGCTGATGGAACCGACACTTGACAAATTGGCGGTCGTCCGACACGTTCTTAACAAAAGGCACAACAAACTTACAAAAGTTCAAGTTGGCACAATCTGGCCGATAGGGAGAAGGCCGATGCATCTCGGTCACCGAGCGGAGACTTGCGCGTGAGCAGCGCAGCCCTCACGCGGCCGACCTCCAGGTGGGCGCTACCCCGGTTCATGACGGCCGAGCATCCTTTCCCCTGGCTCGCGCCGATCACGGTGATGCTTCTCGTTTTCGGCATCTATCCCCTCGCCTATTCGGTCTGGCTGTCGTTTCACAAACGCAATGTCGTTTCCCGGCAGCTCGACTTTGCCGGGCTGCACCAGTGGACGCGCGCCTTCTCGGATGCGCGTATGTGGTATTCGCTGGAAACCACGCTGATCTACACCTTCGTCGCGCTTGCAGTTCAGCTTGCGCTCGGCATCCTCATCGCGCTTCTGCTTGACACCGATCGCAAAGGTTACGGGGTGCTGCGGGCGCTGATGACACTGCCGCTGGTGGTGCCGCCTGCGGTGACCGGAATGATGTTCCTGCTGATGCAGGACGGCTCTTTCGGCGTCCTGTCGTTCTACCTCTATGCCGTCGACCTGATCTCGCCGGCGCAGCCGATCCTGACGCAGCCCGGAACCGCATTGGCGGCGATCCTGCTGGCAGACATATGGCAATGGACGCCGTTCATGGTGCTCATCATCCTGGCAGGGCTCAGGGCGCTGCCGAAGGAACCTTTCGAAGCCGCGGCGATCGACGGCGCCAGCGGCATCCAGACGTTCTTGCGGCTCACATTGCCGATGCTGCGCAAGGTGATAGCGGTCGCGGTGCTGATCCGCGGCGTCGATCTCTTTCGCATCTACGACTACGTCTACATCATCACCGCCGGCGGGCCTGGCACGGCCACCGAGACGCTTTCATTCTACGCTGGCCGTATCTATTTCACCGGAGACTTTCCCTACGCCGCGACCCTGTCGCTGATCGTGCTCGTCGTCTTGATCGTCGTGTCGAACCTGTTCGTCAGGCTGTTCAAGGTGAGGTTCTGATGGAGTCGTCGCGCGCCCAAACCATCGCCCGTGACGTGCTCGCCGTCCTTGTGGTGGCGATCTTCATGTTCCCGATCGCGTGGTGGGCGCTGTCGTCCATCAAACCCTATTCGGCGATCTTCGACCGCAGCGGACCGGTCTACGTCGATTTCACGCCGACGCCGGACAATTACCGTGTGACGTTGCTTGGCGTTTCGCGCGTCGACATCGGCATGGAACAGGGCGGCGAGGCGGCCGGGGTGATCAAGGGTGGCGCCAGCTCCTACGATTCCCGCCAGTCGTTGCTCGACAGCGCCATCATAGCCGTTGGATCGACGGCGCTGACGCTGCTGCTGGCCACTCTGGCCGCCTATTGCCTGTCACGAATGCAGTTCAGTGGACAGCAGTCCTTCCTGTTCTGGATTCTCTCGCAGCGCTTCATGCCGCCAATCGCGATCGTCATTCCGATCGTTTTCATGTTCCGGGATCTCGGCTTGCGCGATACCTATACGGGGCTCATCCTTGTTCACAGTTTGATCAACCTGCCGCTGGCGGTTTTGCTTTTGAAGTCGTTCTTCGACGATGTTCCGCGCGAGGTTGATGAAGCGGCGCTGATTGACGGCGCGACGCGCTGGCAGACGTTCCGACGCGTGGTCCTTCCCATGGTCAAGGGCGGCATCGCTGCGACGGCCGTGCTGTGTTTCATCTTTTCGTGGACCGAGTTCCTGCTCTCACTGTTCCTGACAACGTCGATCCGCACTGTGCCGGTGAAGATCTCGACCTTTGTCACCTCGACCGCGACCGAGTGGGGCTACATCACAGCGCTCGGCACGTCCGCGATCATACCCAGCTTCATCTTTATCCTGCTGGTTCAACGGCATCTGGTCCGCGGCCTCACCCTCGGATCTCTGAAGGAGTGAGGCGCAGACGAGAACAACGACGACAAAACCGCAACGGAGGAACGATCATGAGCTTCAGTGAACACGACAAGAAGACATTCGTCACCGATACCTGCAATGACTTTACGGCGCGCCGAATAACCAAACGCGACTTCATGAGGAAGATGGCGCTCGCTGGTGTCGGCTTTTCCGCCTTCGGATCGGCCATGCTAGGTGGCGGCCGCACCAATCGGGGGATGCTGGGGCTCGGGGTTGAAGAAGCCCGTGCCCAGGACGCCGATATGCTGAAGTGGCTGGCCGATGTCGGCAAACCATATGCCGGCACCAAAATCCGCTACACTTCGGAAGCGACGCCGCCAACGATCGTGGCCAACCAGCTTGTCGCGGGTGAATTCACCAAGGCAACCGGCATTGAGGTGGAAGTCGAGATCGTGCCGCTGGAGCAGGTTCTCGCCAAGGCCACGCAAGACGTGCAGGGCCAGCTTGGCACCTACGACGTCTACTATCTCGACCAGTCCTGGATGGCGACATTTGCACAGGATGTCGTCGATCCGCGCGAGTATTATGACCAGAACAAAGAACTGGCGATGCCCAACTTCGACTGGGACGATTTCTCCAAGCCGCTGGTCGACGGCATCGCCATGTACAACGGCAAACAGTGCGGAATTCCATTCGATATTCCGATCTTCATCCTGATGTACCGCAAGGATCTTTTCGACAAACACAATATTGCGCTGCCGACAGATCTCGACGCCTACCTCAAGGCCGTGCAGGCGCTCACAGAGGCAGAAAAAAGCAACGGCATCTTCGGCACAGCGTGCCAGGCGAAGTCCGGCCACTATTCGCTGGAATGCGACTGGACCTTCGCATTGTGGGGCCATGGCGGTTCGATCTTCAACAAGGACAAGAAGTTTGTCGGCAATGACGAGCGCGGCGTGGCCGGACTGCAATTCTATCAGGAGCTGGTCAAAAACTCGCCGCCCTCGGCGACGACTTGGACCTGGGACGGTCAGGGACAGGCGTTGACACAGGGTCAGGCCGCCATGGCAATCACCTGGGGCGAGGATTTCCCCGGCTTCGACGCCAACGATTCCAAGGTCAAAGGCCTGTTCGAGGCCCTGCCCGCGCCCAAGGAGGTTCCTGGCCGCCGCGCCGCCGCCGATTGCGGCTTCAACGAAATCCCGGCCGTCGGCCACCAAGGTGGCTCGACGATCTCGCTGTCGCAATATTCCAAGAACAAGGAAGCAGCATGGCTGTTCATGCAGTGGGTCTGCTCGAAGGATGTGATGGCGCGGGTATCGACGCTCGGCGGCGGCGCCTCGCCGATGCGCAATTCCTCTTTTACAGATCCTCGGGTCAAGGCGAAGGCTGTTGTCGGGCCCGGAACGACACGCCATTTCGAGGCGATCAAATACACTATCGACAACCAGATGGGATCGGAGCCGGACATGCCGATCTGGGCGGATCTGTCGAACAACGACATCCCGGTTGAACTCGGCAAATTGCTTACGGGCCAAGACTATGGCGGCGACGCCAAGGCATGCCTGGATGCCATTGCCGGCATTGTCGACGGCAAAGTCAAGGATGCCGGTCTTTAGCGGGTAGTCGGTGATTTGGGCGAAGGCGGCTTCGACCGCCCTCGCCCTTTGGCAATGTGGCGGCAATGGTTCCGGATCTCGTCATCGGCATCGATTCCTCGACCTCGGCAACCAAGGCGATCGCCTGGGACCGCAATGGTCTGGCCGTGGCTGAAGGTCGTGCGCCGCTTGCAATGTCGAACCCGCGTTCGGGCTATTTCGAGCAGGATCCGGCCGAATGGTGGGCCTCGACGGTCACGGCGCTTCGTTCTGTCGCGGCAACAGTTTCGCCCGCACGCATTGCCGCCCTTGCGATTGCCAACCAACGCGAGAGCTTCGGCCTTTTCGACGAGGAGGGCCAGGCGGTCGGGCCCGCGACCCTCTGGCTCGATGAGCGCGCCCGTGGGAAAGCACGCCGCTTCGGCGAGAGCTTCGGCGCAGCACGTGTCCACGCAATATCCGGCAAGCCGCTGGACGTCATTCCTTGCCTTTACCGCATGATCTGGTTTCGCGAGGAACAACCCGAGATTTTTGCCCGCGTGGAGCGAATGGCCGAAGTCCACGGCTATCTGGTGTTTCGCTTGAGCGGCCGGTGGGTGACGTCCACCGCATCCGCCGACCCGATGGGTATACTCGATATGCGAGCTATGGACTGGTCGAACGAAATACTCGCCGCAGCGGGCATCGCCCGGCGCATGATGCCGGACCTGGCGAGGCCCGGCACCGTTCTGGGCCAACTGACTTCGGAAGCGGCCATTCTGACGGGCCTGCGCGAGGGCACGCCGATCGTCGCCGGCGGCGGCGACGGTCAATGCGCCGGAACGGGCGCTGGTGTGTTGCAGCCGCGATGCGCTTACATCAACCTCGGCACGGCGGTCGTCTCCGGCAGCTTCGGCACGGACTACGCCCACGACCAGGCCTTCCGCACCGAGACGGCGGTCGCCGATGACGGCTATATCTACGAGACGTGCCTTCGCGCCGGCACTTTTCTCGTCGACTGGATGGCGCGGGAAATGCTTGGCGTCGATCTGCATGGCTCAAGCGACGTCCTGGAGGCGCTCGAAGCCGAAGCCGCTGCCAGCCCGATCGGCGCGGGCGGCATAATGCTCCTGCCCTACTGGCAGGGCGTCATGGATCCGCACTGGGATAGTGCCGCCCGTGGTGTCATTGCTGGGCTTTCCGGCTCCAGCCGCCGCGGCGACATCTATCGCGCCGTGCTGGAAGGCATAGCGCTGCATCAGGCCGCGACAAGTCAGCGGGCCGCTGCGGCTGCCGCCCAGACCATCGACCAGTTCATAGCCATCGGTGGAGGAGCGAAGTCCGACCTGTGGATGCAAATTCTGGCGGATGCACTCGATCGTCCCATAAAGCGTTCGACGACGGTGGAAGCCTCCTCGCTTGGCGCGGCGATGGCGGCGGCAAAGGGCGTGGGCTGGTTTTCCACCATCGCCGAAGCGTCGACCGCAATGGCCAGCGAGCCGGCCAAAACCTTCGAACCGGACGCGAAACGGGCCGAGCTCTACACCCAACTTCTTGCGATCCATGCCGATCTTTGGCCAACGCTTTCAGCCTGGAACCAGCGACTCGCGGCCTTCATGGAGACCAATCATGGCTGAAACGACCAACTGGAACGCGTTGATCGAGGACGTTGTCGCGGAACGCTGGAAAGATCCTGAGACAGGCGAGGCTGCCGTCCTGCCGTTCCAGACGATCGAATTGCTGGAGACGACGGAGGGCCGCGAGGCGGATCTCGTTGCGCCCCTGGCGCTCGGCCGTCGCATCGCTGTTGTGTCCGATGTCAACACCGTCGATGTGATGGGCCGGCGCGTCGCGAAGGCGCTGCGCGCCATCGCCGACATCAGTGAAATCGTGCTGCCTGACGGCCTCGACTGCGATGAGGCAACGATCCAGATGGTCAGGGAGAAGACGCGTCACGCCGACGGGGTCGTGGCCGTCGGGTCTGGCGTCCTCAACGACAGCTGCAAGCATGCAACCTTCCTCGACGAGCGGCCCTATGCCGTCTTCGGCACGGCCGCCTCGATGAATGGCTATGGCGCTTCGACAGCGTCGGTGACCTTGGCTTCAGGGCTCAAGATCTCGCTGCCCTCGCACGCGCCGCGGGGCATCTTCCTGGACCTTGGCGTTTCGGCCGCAGCGCCCGCCTGGCTCAGCGCCGCTGGGCTCGGTGACAGCCTGTGTCGTCCCACCGCCCAGATCGATTGGTGGGCTTCGCATCGGCTGTTCGACACCTACTATTCTGCCGTGCCCTACCTGCTGCAGGCGGGCGATGAGGGACCGATGCTGGCCCATGCGCCTGGCCTTGCCAGGCATGACGTCACCGCTGTCGGGCATCTCCAGCGCGTCTTGACGCTGTGCTCGATGGGTGTGTGCTTTGCCGGCGTTTCCCATCCTGGATCCATGGGAGAGCACCAGATTTCCCATTGGGTCGACATGTTCGCGCAAGACCATCATCCCGGCACCACGCACGGTCAGCAGGTGGGGGTTGCCTCGATGGTCATGGCGCGTCTGCAAGCGCGGCTGCTGGACATGAAAGAGCCACCGCAGGTGAAGCCGACCGCCATCGACGAGGCGGCGATGCTGGCCCGCTATGGGGCACAACTTGGACCACTTTGCATTGCCGAGATGAAGAAGACGGCACTCGACGCCCGCCAGACGGAAATCTTCAACCGCAGGCTTGCGGAAATCTGGCCGGCACTGCGCCAGGAGGTTCGGCCGATGGCGATGCCGGTTGCCCGCATGGAGGCAGCACTCAAGGCTGCCGGGGGGCCGGTCACCGGCACAGAACTAGGCCTGCCGCGCGCGCTTTGGCACGACGCCATTCGCTATTCGCGGGAAATCCGTGGCCGATGGTCCTTTGTCAATCTGGCCGCCGATGCAGGGCTGCTGGAGGAGTTTCTGGAGAGCGAATGGTGAGACCGCATCCGACCGTCGCCAATGACTCGCATGGCGAAAGTTGAACCCAACCGGCAAGGGCAATCGAAGGATAACAATTTATGGCGTCTGTCACCATCAGCAACATAAAGAAAGACTATGGCGCCCTCTCGATTATCGATGGACTCGATCTCTCGATCGAGGATGGCCAGTTCGTCGTTCTGTTGGGGCCGTCCGGGTGCGGCAAGTCCACACTGTTGCGCATGATAGCCGGGCTCGAGCCCATCACGTCCGGTGAGATCACGATAGGAGACAGGGTCGTCAACACACTTCATCCCAAAGACCGCAATATCGCGATGGTCTTCCAGAATTACGCGCTTTACGCGCATATGACCGTCTTCGACAACATGGCGTTTTCCATGCAGTTGAAGAAACGCCCCAACGAACAAATCAAACAGAAGGTCGGATGGGCGGCATCGATCCTCAATCTGACCCCTTATCTGGAACGGTATCCCCGCCAGCTTTCGGGCGGCCAGCGGCAACGCGTCGCCATGGGTCGCGCTATCGTGCGAGACCCAACTGTCTTCCTGTTCGACGAGCCGCTGTCCAACCTCGACGCCAAGCTGCGCGTGCAAATGCGCACGGAAATCAAGGAGCTCCACCAGCGCCTGAGGACCACCACCGTGTATGTCACGCATGACCAGATCGAGGCCATGACAATGGCCGATATCATCGTCATCATGCGCGACGGCCATATCGAGCAGATCGGGCGCCCGCTCGATGTCTACGATCGCCCGGCAAACCTCTTCGTCGCCTCGTTCATCGGCTCGCCCGCAATGAACATGTTCCATGGCGAGGTGGCTTCCGAGCGCGACGCCTGGGTGGTGCGGACCGACGAGCTATCCCTCCCGCTTCCGCCAGAGGCTGCGGTCCGGCCCGGCCAAAAGGTGATCTATGGCATTCGGCCCGAACATCTTCGACCTGTGGCAGACGGGCGCGGCATCCCGGCGAGAATTACGGTTGTCGAGCCGACTGGCCCCGAAATCCATATCTTTGCCGCCATGGGCAACATTGCGATCTGCTCGGTGCTGCATGACCGCATGGAGCTCTCTCCTGGAGCTGTGATCCACCTGGAGCCGGCGCCTGAGCGAATCCACCTGTTCGACCAAGGCAGCGGCGAGCGGCTGGACAAGGAAAGAAGCTGAATGGCGAAGATCATTATCCTCGGCGCCGGCGTCATGGGCTCTGCGATGACGCTTCCGGCCGCTCACGCGGGTAACCGCATCACTCTTGTCGGCACCCATCTCGACGAGGAGATCGTCGGCTCTGTGGCCGACACAGGTCATCACCCTCGCCTCAACATCACTCTGCCTGGCGCGGTAACCGCCTGTTCCTGGACTGAATTCGGGGCGGCGATGAACGATGGAGCCGATCTCCTTGTACTCGGCGTCTCCTCGGCCGGCGTTCCTTGGGCGATCGACCGCATTGCCGAAAGCATCAAGTCGCCCGTGACGATACTGATGATTACGAAAGGACTTGCCGCGAGTGACGACGGTATCGAAATCCTGCCACATCTGCTTGCCCGCGAGATTGAGCAACGTACTGGCTTGTCGATCTCGGTGATGGCCGTCGGCGGACCTTGCATTGCCGGCGAACTGGCCGCACAGCGCGATACCTCCGTGATCGTGGCTGGGCACGATCCCGACCAGCTGGCCGCGGCGTCACGCATCCTGCGCGCGCCTTTCTATCATGCGCGACCATCATCCGATCTCATTGGCGTCGAGATCTGCGCCGCTTTCAAGAACTTCTATACACTCGCCGTTGGGGCTCCCGTCGGGCTGCTTGAGCGAGACGGCAAGGCGCCCAACGGTACGCTCATGCACAACCTTGCCTCGTCGCTTTTCTCGCAGTCCCTCGCCGAGATGGCGATTCTGGTCGAAGCTCTGGGTGGAAAAATCGAAACAGTGCTGGGGCTGGCCGGCTCCGGCGATCTTTATGTGACCTGCCAGGCGGGCCGTAACGGTCGCATGGGACGCCTGCTTGGCCGCGGCCTGCCTTATTCCGTGGCGAAGCGCGAACATATGAGTTCAGACACGGTCGAGGGGGCGCAACTGGCGCTGGACCTTGGTCAGACTTTGAAGAATATGATGGCCCGGGGTGTACTTCCCCATGATCGCCTGCCGCTGACGAGCGCCATCATCGACGCGATTTGCCATGATGCTCCGCTGGTTTTGTCCTTCGACCGCTATCACCGAGGCTAGCGGAGCGGGGAACTCGATTGATGCCTCATATCGATGAGCACATGGCTCCGCCGAGCCGCTCTGGACCCGCTGCCGCGGAGTGGACAGGATGATCTGATGGAGAAACCAGCACGAAAGAAACGCGACGGCCGCCAAGCCGTAACGAGTTCCGTAACGTCCGATCGCGAGGAAGGGCTGCTCGTGCGCGCCGCCTGGCTTGCTTATGTCGGTGACCTCACCCAGGCGCAAATCGCCAAGTCTCTTGGCCTGACACGCCTTCGCGTCAACCGGATGCTGGCGCATGCCCGTCAGCGGGGGATCGTTCAGATACGCATCAATTCCAAGGTGGCGAACTGCATCGAGTTGGAGCACCGGCTGCGGGACGCCTATGGTGTCTCGGATCCTATCGTGGTCCCGACACCGCCCGATCCTACCCTGGTGCCACAGGTCATCGCGGCCGCCGCCGGCGAAGCCCTCTCTCTTAGAATCCGTCACGGGATATCGGTGGGCGTGGGATGGGGGCGAACGCTCCAGCTTAGTCTGCGGTCAGTGACCGTACGCCCCGTCAGAGGGATGTCGGTCGTTTCCCTGCTCGGCGGGCTCACGCGTGGATCGGCGATCAACATCTATGAAATCGCCTCGCGGCTCGCGGCGCTTTTCGATGCGGAATGCTTCTACATCGCGGCACCGGTGTTCACGGATACCGAGGCCACACGCGATCTGCTTATGCGCCAGTCTATTCTGGAAGACGCCTTCACTCATGCCCGCGACGTTGACGCCGCTTTCGTTTCGGTGGGCGCGGTGCACAAGGACGCCACCATCTTTCGGATCGGACTGGTAGGCGACGATGATCTCAGATCGCTCCGCGAAGCGGGAGCCGTCGGCGATATTTGTGGCCACTGGATCGGCGCCGACGGACAACTCGTCGATCACCCGCTAAACAGTCGCGTTATCGGCCTCGCGCCCGAACATCTGCGCGACGTCGACACTGTGATCCTGCCCTCCGGCGGCCTCGACAAGGTTCCGGTGCTGCGCGCCGTGTTGCGTCTGGGAGTCGTCGATGTGCTGATCACCGACGAGAAGACTGCTGAGGCGATCCTTGCGGAAAAGCCGTAGCGCAGACTGACCTCTACCAGCAGAGCGGCCCGCGAGTGATCGCTTCTTCGCGTCACAGAACCTCGTGGATTTCCTCGATCGAAGTCTCGCCGATCCGCTTGTCGAGAACGATCTCGCCGCGCGCCATCGCCACGACCCGGTCACAGCATTCGAAAACATGATGCATGTTGTGGCTGATGAAGACGCTGGTGATGTTCTGGGCCTTGAGGGCGCGAACGAAGCCGATCACCTTTCGCGTTTCCTTCACCGAGAGATGGTTGGTTGGCTCGTCGAGAATCATGACTTTCGACTTGAAGTGCATGGCCCGGGCGATCGCCACGCCTTGGCGCTGGCCGCCCGACAGTTCGCCGACCAGCGCGTCGGGCGACCGCAGATGCAGGTCGACGTCGGCGATCGCCTTGACGCTTTCGTCACGCATGCGCTTCTGGTCCAGGATGCCGATACCGAAAACCGAACCCTTCACCGGCTCGCGTCCGATGAAAACGTTGCGGGCGATGGTCATGGTCGGGACCATGGAATTGTACTGGTAGATCGTCTCGATGCCGCGTTCCATGGCGTCGCGCGGGTTAGAGAAGCGGACCGGTTCACCTTCGATCCTGATCTCGCCGCCATCGGGCTTTTGGGTGCCTGAGAGGATGTTGATCAGCGTCGATTTGCCGGCGCCATTGTCGCCGACGAGGCCCAGTGCCTCGTCGGGATAGATATCCAGCGTAACGTTTTTCAAGGCGTGGACGCCGGAATACCATTTCTGGAGTCCCTTGATCGCGATGATGGGCGCCGCCATGATCAGGTCTCCACCTTCATTGCCCTGCCCCGCTTTCGAAGCCATGCGTTCATGACGACCGCGAAGATAGTCAGAAAGCCGATCGCCATCTTGAACCAGTTGGCGTCAACCTGGCTCAGCACCAGTCCGTTGTCGATGACGCGGATAAGGGCAGCCCCGATGATGCCGCCGAAGATGGTGCCGATGCCACCAGCCAACGAGGCGCCACCGATGACGGCAGCCGACACGGCCTGCAGCTCCAGCCCCTCGCCGATCGACGGCAGCGGGGCGCCGAGCCGCATCACCTGAATGGTACCGGCAAAGCCGGCGAGCACCGAACAGATCATGAAGCAGGCGACCTTCACCCGGGCCGTCGGGATGCCCATCGATTGCGCGGCGGGCAGAAAGCCGCCGGTGGCGCGCACCCAGTTGCCGAAATTCGTGTGCGACAGGAGCACGGTCACCAGGATTGCCACGGCGAGAAACCAGAAGAACGACATGCGAAAGAGGTCGCCCGGTCCCACATAGACCGTAAACAGCCATTTGGGCAGAGCGTTAGCTGGTATGACAGGAGGGAAGCCGCCGGAGATTACCACCGTCAGCGAACGCGCGATGAACAGCATACCAAGCGTGGTGATGAAGCTTGGTATCGCGAAACGAATCGTTATGAACCCGTTGAAGAAGCCGATGAGGGCAGCGATCGCGAGGCCGGCGGCAAAGGCCGGCGCGAACGGAACGCCTGCCGCGAGCATCACCGCCATGGTCATCGGGGTCAGCGCAAAGACCGAGCCCACCGAAAGATCAAACTCACCGCATATCATCAGCAGGGTCACGCCGATCGCGACCAGCCCCATTTCGGGCAGCAGCCCAAGCATTCCGCGAAGGTTCTGTGTGTTCAAAAATACGCCGTTCGAGCGAATCTGAAAGACGATGAGGAGCAGGAGCAGGAACACGACCGCCGCAAGCTCCGGCTTCTCCAGATAAATCTTCATCAAACGCTTCATCATTCGCTCCGGCTCGGGATCGTTTCCGCTGGTTATCGCATCGGCAAAGGGGATGGCGGCAGTCTGTCTTCTACCGCCCTTGACGGGGAAGATGCCGCTGGAGGATGGGGACGGAGCCAACGCCCAAGACCGTGTTGCCTGGCCCTCCCCCTTGTCCAGCCGACCTCTCCCCGTAAGAACGAGGAGAGGACGCCGGCTTCGTGCCTACCGCACGCCCTTTGCGGCCAGTCCCTTGAGCTTTGGCACGTCTTCCTTGACGATGATGCCCTTGCCGGTGTCGATGTCTGCCGGCAGCAGACCGACGTTCTTGGCGAGATAGGCTTCCATCACCGGCATGAAGCCCTGCATGTAGGGCTGCTGGTCGACCTGGACCTGGATATAACCCGCTTCCATCTGTTGCAGGACTTCCGAGACGATATCAAAGCCGCCCATCAGCACCTTGCCCGGCTCGATGCCGCGATCGATCAGTACCTGGGCGACGTAGGCATGCCAAAGGCCGGTGTCGAAATACACCGTGGTGTCCGGGTGGGCAGACAAATAGGCGCCAACACGATCGGCGACGACGGCGCCATCTGTGCCGGTGTCGAGCCGTTCAATGACCACTTCGCGTCCGCCATTCGCGGCCTTGTATTCCTCAAGGAACTTCATGACGCCGGCAGCGCGCTGTTCCGACCAGTTCTGACCGGGCGCGGAGACGCCGACGAGGGCCCTGATCTTGCCTTCCTTGGGGAAGAACTCGGACATCTTCTTGCCGAGTTCGTAGCCGGCGGGAATGAAGCCCTGGCCGATGAAAGCCTGGCGGGCATTGCCGGCTGCTCCCTCGGTGTCGTCGACATTGGATGCGATGACCGTGACGCCGGCAGCGCGGGCGTCGGCGATGATCTGGTCGAAGGCATTGTTGTCGACGATCGAGGTGATCAGCGCGTCCGGGTTTGCCGCGAGCGCCGCCTGCATGTTGGCCGATTGTTGCTCGATCGAGCCTTCGGTCTGCGTGAAGACCATCTGGCAATTGGCCTGGATCTTGGCGCAGGCGTCGTCAAACCCCTTCTTCACAGCTTGCCAGAACGGGTTTGACGCCGACGAATGATGTGTGAAAACGATTTTCATCGGCTCCTGCGCGCGTGAGCCGATTGCCGAGCCTCCAGCCAGTACTGCTCCCAAGGCTGCCGAGATAAGTAGCTTCTTCATGGTTCTCCTCCTCCGTTGAAAGCTGCTTCAGGTTCATTTTCAGAGAGTCGATGCGTCGGTCACCCGTCGAAGCGCCGTGAAGGCGCGATCGATCTCCGGGTTCAGTTCCATGCCGAGGCCCGGTCCGGAAGGCACGGTGATCATGCCGTTCTTCACCTGCGGCAAAGCGGTCACAAGGTCGCGGTACCAGGTCTTGTAGAAGGCCCTGACACTCTCCTGGACGAGCGCGTTCGGCGCATTGAGCGCCAGGTGGGTCGATGCGCCGAGCACAACTGGACCGGTGCAGTCGTGTGGCGCGACCGGCAGGTGCCATGCTTCAGCCATGGCAGCGATCTTGCGCGCCTCCGAGAGCCCGCCGCACCAGCTGATATCGAGCATAATGACGCCGGCCGCCCCGGTCTCGAGAAGGTCACGGAAGGCCCACCGGGAACCGAGCGTCTCCGAAGCCGATATCGGCGCCAGCGAAGCCTCGGCATAGCGTTTCAGGCTGGACAGGCTGTCCATCCTGATCGGATCTTCGTGCCAGAAGGTCTTGTAGGGGGCAAGCTCGCGGGCGATCTGCATGGCCGGCAGCAGCTGCCACATTGAATGGAATTCAACCATGATGTCCATCTTGTCGCCGACCGCATTGCGGATTTTCTCGAATGGCGCCAGCGCGGAATTCAAATCAGGCTGCGAAATATACAAGCCGCACGTTTTCTCGGCGGCCATGTCGAAGGGCCAGATCTTCATGGCCGTGATGCCTTCCTCCAACAACGAATGCGCCAGTTCGTCGGCGCGGTGAAGGAAGCCGTTCAGATCATCATAGGCGTCGCCGGGCTTATCGAGCCCGTAATTGGCCGTCGTCTGGCCGGTGGTCTTCTTGATGTATTCGGTACCGGCACAGGTGTTGTAGGTCCTGATCTCGTGCCGGGTGAAACCGCCGAGGAGTTGTGCGATCGGCTGACCCGTCGCCTTTCCGAACAGATCCCACAGTGCGATATCGAAAGCGGAGTTGCCCCTGACTTCCGCGCCCGTCGATCGGAAACCGAGATAGCCGACGAGATCGGCGGCAAGCAGGTCGATCTGCAAGGGGTTGCGCCCGATCACGCACGGCGCGACATATTCGTGCAGATAGGTCTCGACGGTTTCGGCCATGAAGAAGGTCTCGCCCAGCCCAACGAGGCCTTCGTCCGTGTGAACCAGGACCCAGAGAAGGTTCGGCCGCTCCTTGATCCGCAGCGTTTCCAGTTTCGTGATCTTCATCGCGCACCCCGCTCCTCAGGCGATGCCAGCCGCCAGCAGGGCCTTGACGCTCTCGTCAAAATGCCTCGCCATCAGGTCGCGAGCGGACTGAGGATCACCGGTCTCGATTGCTTCGGCGAGATCGATATGGATTTGGATCATCTCCAACTGCTCGGCATCCGAAGGGCGGCTCCGCCAGCCGATCGGCCAGGTCTGGCGCGATACGCGCTCGAACGCGCCGACGATGAGGCTGAAAACCGGATTCTTTGCAGCCTTGGCGATTTCGAGGTGAAAGGCGAGATCGTGCTCCATGACCTGTTCCGGCCGCTGGAAATTCTCGCGCATGGCGAGCGCATGCGTCCTGATCCTTTCCACTTCGTCGGCTGTTCTGCGCAAGGCCGCCAGCATGGCGGTGCGGGTCTCAATCGTGCGGCGCACGTCGTAGATTTGCTGCACCGTGATCTGCTCGGTGTGGACGCCATGCTCGATCACCAGCGACATGGCGCCATAATCCAGCTCGGCGACGGTAGCCCGTCTGCCTGCCCTCAGGTCGATAAGCCGCATGGCGGCGAGCGAGCTGAAGGCCTCGCGAACCACGGTGCGCGAGACGCTCAATTGTCTCGAAAGCGCGGCCTCGCTGGGCAGCCGGTCGCCGGGCCCGAGTTCATGCGCGCGAATATGGCGCGTGATCTCGCCGATCGTATTGCTGACCAGGCTCGCTGCGTCGGAATGTTTTGCGGATACCGCCGTGCTCACGCAATCTCCAGTTCAGGGGGACCAACCTGTATGGCAGGTTTGCCTGAGGTGTTGATAGTATGCAAGAAAGATGTATGTCAAGATCAGGCGGGCCGGCGTCGTCGCCAAGAGACCGATGGCAAGAGGCTTGCACGAAAGATGCTCTTGACGCGACCGTCGCCGGGTCGGCCGGGTGCAGGAGCCCGCGCGGTCGAGCAGGCGATTGTCTGCTTGGTGCGCTCGACATTCTCGTCGTGAACAGCGGCGTGCCGCCGACCATGTCGTTCGAATTTTCTTGGCGGATGATTCACTGATATTTCGATCGACGCACCCCATATGAGCGGAAAGAGTGTCACTTGAGGACTTGCCTATGCTGATTTCGCGTTCAGGACGGTTTGCAATTTTGTTTGCGGGATTGTTCCTGGCATTTTCCATGGTCGCTGTGGATCACGCCGATGCGCGCCGTGGCGGCAGCTTCGGCAGTCGCGGCATGCGCACTTTCCAGCCGGTCCCGCCGACCAGGACGGCGCCACAGCCTTCCGCACCGGTCGAGCGCTCGATGACGCCCAATGCGGCAACGAACAATGCGGCCCGCCAGCCGCAGGCATTCCAGCGCCCAGGCTTCTTCAACGGCCTCGGTGGATCGATGATGCGGGGGCTGCTGCTCGGCGGCTTGATCGGCGTTCTTTTGGGCCATGGGTTCGGCGGCTTGGCCGGCATGTTCGGCCTTCTCCTTCAAGTGCTGCTGATCGGCGGCGTGGTCATGCTGGCCATTCGCTTTTCCGCTCGCAATCGGCGCAAAACCCAGAGCCCGCTATGGCCGGTGCCTCGCGAGGTGCTGGGAGCTTTGGGCGAAGCGCAGCAGCCCGGCCCGAGCCGAGCAACGTCCAAGCATTCCCCATTCCAGGCATCGGGTCGGGATTTGGCGGAACGAGCCAGGCCAGCCCTTCCGATGAGATCACGCTCACTAAAACCGACCTCGACACGTTCCAGCAACGGCTGACGGAAGTTCAAGAAGCATTCGGGCGCGAGGACCATGCTGCCTTGCGCCGGTTGGTGACGCCCGAGATGGTTTCCTATCTGTCCGAGGAACTTGCCGATAATGCCAAAAAGGGCGTCCGGAATGACGTGTCGGATGTCAGCCTGTTGGAGGCCGATATTGCGGAAAGCTGGCGGGAGGATGACCGCGACTACGCGACCGCTGCTTTGCGCTACGAGTCTCGCGACGTGACCC
Source organism: Mesorhizobium sp. M0923 (assembly GCF_040319365.1). Lineage (NCBI taxonomy): Bacteria > Pseudomonadati > Pseudomonadota > Alphaproteobacteria > Hyphomicrobiales > Phyllobacteriaceae > Mesorhizobium > Mesorhizobium sp. M0923. The sequence goes on from NZ_JAMYNW010000034.1 coordinate 16,827, forward strand.
GCGATCGCATCAGTGACAAGATTGTCGAGGGCCAGGCCGATCAGCCGACAGAGACAACCGAACTGTGGACCTTTACGCGGCAGAACGGCGGTGACTGGAAGCTTGCCGCAATACAGCAGCCGAGCTGATGTGCCCGGCCTTGATGTCTGCCAAGAGTTTTGTTCAGGTTTCTCGCTACCACTCGAAGGCCAGCGCGCCCCTTCCGCGCGCTTCTTTCCCCCAACGCGCGTTGAGGTAACATTATACCACCGGCTTCAACCGGGACCGGACAATCAGCATCGCACCGCGCGACTTTTTGCGTTTCCGGTCTCGTGTAACCCAATCGACGAACCTCCTGCCGGGTTGCAGCCCGCCACCCCTCGATGCTCAGGCAGGCAGGCTCTTTGACAGCCTGCCTCTTCTGGTTTACGTGCGGCCATCAAGAATGTTCAACGCGTAACGTGTGTGTCGCCGTTCGCCGGTTCTTATCAGTGCACCGTTGGCAACGAGGTCCTGCAAATCTCTTGTTGCCGTCGCGCGCGATGCCTGCGTGATGGCGATATAATTCTCGGCGCTGAGCCCCCCTTTGAACCCGTCGATGCCCGCGCGGAACATCCGGGCGATGACCTTTTCCTGGCGCTCGTTGAAGTGATCCCGGTAGCGTTCGTGAAACTTGGCCTTGACGACGGAGAATTCGACACGAGCGAGCGTTACGCGCTGCGCTTCGAGGATCGTGTTGGCGAAGTAGAGCAGCCAATCTGTTACCGCGTTGCTCGTGTTGCTGGCCTCCAGATGGTCGTAGTAGGCCTTGCGGCGGCGCTCTATCGTATAGGCCAACGCGATGAGGCTGGGCTCACCCAGATTTTGCGCCAGCGCCTTTTCGCAGAGGGCACGGCCTATGCGACCGTTGCCATCCTCGAACGGGTGAATGCTCTCGAAATAAAGGTGCGCGATAGCGGCACGCGTCAACGCTGGGAGCGGTGTCTTGCCTTTGGGTGAGGTATCGTTGAACCAAGTAGTGAAGGCATCCATTTCGGGTTTCACCCGCGCGGAGGGCGGCGTTTCGAAATGAACTTTGGGCTTATCCAGCCGATTGGAAACGATCTGCATGGCATCGGCATGCTGGCGGTAGTTGCCGATGGTCTCGATACGACGCTCACCCGACATCACCATCGTATGCCAAGCGTAAAGAGTGCGATGCGTCAGCGTATCGGCAAAATGCAAGTAGACATCGGCCATCATTTCAGCGATGCCCCGCTCGGCAGGCGGAATGCGCCTGGTCTCGCCGCCCAGACCAAGTTGCTGGCGCAGGGATGATTGCAGGCTCTCGCGGTCGAGGTACTCCCCCTCAATCGCGGATGTCTTCAAGGCCTCTTCGCTGATAAGATCGATGCGGATCTGGTCGCGATCGTCGGAACCGACATGACGAAAGACGCCTAGGAACTCGCCCGATCGCAACAGGAACTCGCTTTCCAGCGGTTCCAACGCCTTCTTATCGTAGGTAAAATGCGGCCAGTCCGCTTGCTCCCAATTCCATACCATGAGTGATAGGGCACCTTGCTATAACTCACGATAGCAACAATTGTGAGCTATAGCAATCTTCTCTATGCCTCAGAAGTCGCGGCTTTGCCCCGGCGCGATCCAACGGCTAACCATCCAGATCAATTTAATCATGCTTGTAGGGCCGCCGCATTGCGGGCCGCGCTCAATCGTTGCTCGAACGTTTCGGTTTTTTCTCCCAGCTCAATGAGCGGCTTAAGTTCTTCATACCCCGCACGTGCAGCGACACGCGACGTGGTGCGACGGGATGACAACGGCCGTGTGACCAGGCCGCATGCTTCCAGCCGCTTGAGCAACGGCGTCAGCGTCGCCGAATCAAGCCCAAGCACTTCGCCAAGCTCGCCCACCGTGCTTGGCGCTCGCTCCCATAGCGCGAGCATCGCCAGATATTGCGGGTAGGTCAGCCCAGCGGATCGAGCAGCGGCCGGTAAAGCCGGGTCATCAGCCCGCTTGCCGAATAGAGCGCAAAGCAGAGCTGCTGATCAGGCCGCCGAATCCCGCCGGAAGCCGCCGGGAGGTCCTCGGGTCTGGTTGTGATCTCTAAGGGGGCATGCTGCCTTTGCCGGAAGTAGCACCGCCGATCAACTCCTGCTGGATCTGCTCTCCCTCGTCGAGCGCGCGGCGGGCCTTCTTGCGTGCCAGCTCGACCTCCTCCCAGGCCGCGAGCGCATCAATGCGGGCAGAGGTATGATCCTCGATCGTTTCGATCAGACGCTCGGGCGAGAATTCCAGGCACTCTGCCAGTAGCTCGCTGGCCACCTCGCGAAGTTCGGAGAGTACAGCCTGATCGTCCAGGTCGATCTGTGCAAGCTGGTCGCGGATACGTGTGATGGCGGCTGTTGTTTCGGTGAGGCTGCGGAGCGTTGTCCGGATCTCCGCGAGCTCTCGCGCGTTGGCCAGCCGAACCGCTGCAACACTGTCGTCACGCGCCAATAGCGCCTCGAAATCGTCAGCAGTTTGGCCAGTAAGTTCGCCCCGATGCCTGGCCCACGCCTTGTCTCGGGCGCGGCGGATGGCGGCGGCGGCTTCATCGTCGGGCACATCGATCGAGGCACGAAGCGCATCCAGGCGAGCCGAGAGCAGGTCGTGACTCTCCTGGTATTCGGCGAGACGTTCGCAAAGGACAGCCCTGCCCTTTCCCAACCCAGCTGCCCGCACCTTCCATGCACCAACTTGCGTGACACTCGGGACGGGCACCCTGGCCAGTGCCCCGGCGTCTCCGGACCAGGGATGCAGTCGAGCGATTGCCGCCTCCCATCGAACCGTGCTCGCGTCCTCCGCCTCGCGGGCCATCCTGAGGTCTTTTAGGTGCCCGCTGGCTCGCGCTTTCGACAAGGCCGAGGCCAGCCTTGCCCTGGCAGGTTCGGGCACCCCCCTCTCTTGCCCAACCCGCTCGCGTGCCGCCTGAAGTGCATCGAGCGCCGCCGCGCATTCGTTGCGGGCAACACGTACGCCGGTGGTGATTCCCGATCGCTCTTCGAGCATGGCGCGAACAGCGCCGACTGTGGCAGCAGGCAAAAGCAGCGCAGCCGGATCTGCCTCGGACGATCTTCCAAGGGCGGCAAGGCAATTCGCCACGGCGCTGTCGAGTATCTGCAGCTCGGTCCTGCGGCTTGGCAGGTCAAGGCCTGCGGAGACATGGCGCACTTTGCGATCCGCGAGCGCCCGAACCCGCTCGGACATTGCCAGGATCGCCTCGTCCACATCGACCGACACGATTTTCGTCGTCACTCGCTCGGCGTCGTCGATGTTCCCTGACAGCCGCGTTCTCAGGCTGGCGTCGTCATCGATCAATCCGGTGACGGTGCCTGTCCAGGTCCGCAATGGTGAAGCGATGTCAGGCAGCTCGGCAAGCTGGGCCGCCTTGCGTCGAATGTCGGCGAGGATCGGCATAGCGCGAAGGTACCTGGCAATGGTGTCAAGCCGAGCCGACAGCAATGATCGTTCAGCAATACTGCGGTCGTATTTTTCCGCCGCGTCAAGACGTTCGGCCTCAAGGCTCTCAAAAGTCGAGGCCAAGGTGTCGATCGCGTCCCTGCGCGACTTGAGTTCCGCAAGGCGCTTCTTGAGCAGCGCAAGTTCGGTTCCGTGAGCCTGCTTGCGATAGAGCCCGTCCGCTTCGGTCTCTAGCGCGCTCAACATGTCGCTCGCATGCCCAAGACCGGCGCTGGCCGTGAACAGGAGCTTGCCCAGGTCGCCACGCGACTCCAGGATTGATTTTCCGCCTGCTTCCAGCGTCTCGTCGTCCAGCGAGAACATGGTCTCGTATGCGTCCCGCGACAGACCTGCGAGATGGGCTGCTATCGCCACCTCGCTCACCGGTTGCTCCATTGCGTTCAGCAGCGAGTTGGTGCGCTGCTTCGTGCGCGTGAATGTGTGCTCAGTGCCGGCGAGTTCGAGCACCCCGCCTATACGCATCGCGCTGTACTCGTGCAGGAAATTGTAGCGGCTGCGTTCCTCGATACCGAACAGCAGGTCCAGATAACCGGAAAGTGCGGTCGACTTGCCGGCCTCGTTCAGCCCGAACACAATGTGGAAGTCGGGACCGGACTCCGGCCTTGGGCCGAATTCGATCGTCCCGTCGGTGAACTTTCCATAACGAATAAGATCAAGGCGCCGGAGCCTCATTGCGCTCCACCTGCTTTGAGGCGGGCCGTGACCAGGTCGGCACCGCTGGCAAGCACCTTGTCGATGAACAGTTCCAGCCCAGCTTCGTCCCGTCCGGCGAAGTCGCGCCCGTCCGGCGGCAGATCGGCAATCATCTTTTGGACAAGCGCCCTCGCCTCGGCGCGGAAGGCCTCAGACTTGACATTGGCATGCATGGATTGCGCGAGTTCGAAAATCGGATCGGCGACGTCATGGGCTGTTTCCGCGCTCTGTGGAGCGAGATCAAGCTCAAGTTTTTCGACCCATGTGTCGCCCGTCTGCTCCGCCGCCTGCTCGGCTTCGGCCAGCAGCAGGTCCCTGTCGCGGATCAGCGCCCATGACAACGGCGACGCCCCGGCCAGTCCGAGACGGACCACAACGTGGCGGGATCTGACGGAACCCCGGATACCTTCGAGCGCGGAACGGACACGGCCGACGACCTCAGACCATTCGACCGTCCCGGTCAGATCGACGCTCGCCCGCTCGAACTGCGCGATACTGGTCAGTTTTTCCTCGATCTCGACGGACCGGTCTTCTCGTATCGTGACCAGAGTGGCGGATTTCTCTCCGGCCTCGTTGATGTCCCTGCCCTGCGGCATTCCCGTCATCACAACGGTGCTTGCTCCAGGATGGACTTGGCGCACGTGGATGTGCCCAAGCGCCCAATAGTCAAAACCATGGCCGTGCAGGTCAGCGATGCTGCAAGGGGCATAGACATCGTGACCGGGCGATCCAGCGAGGCTGGTGTGCATGATGCCCACATTGACCGCCCCTTCCCGGGCCGCCGGATACTTGGGCAGCAGGCTTTCCGGCGCCTTTGGGTTCGCGAAGCTCAATCCATGGAATGCGACGTCAAGCCCGCCGGCCGTTTGCAGCACCGACTGGGGGCGGCCGCCGAAGATCGTGACCGTGTCAGGAAAAACGAGCTGTTTCGATATGCGCGATAAGGCAATGACGAGCGCATCGACACGTTCCGCAAGGCAGAGGTCTATTATCGAGACAAATGCCTGGCGACTGGCGTCCCCCACGAGTTCGGCAAGATCAGGGTTTCGCAGCACCAGCGAACGTAGCGGCGAGTCGAGGTGAATGTCGGCCGTGTGTACGAATCGAAATGCCATTCGGGTCTCCGCCCGGAGCATAGAGGGGTTCGGCCGCGGCTCGATGAAAAAATTCCAGGATGCGCGTTGTCGGTTGTCCAAATGGTGCGCAATCGCTTACGCTTATACTTCCGTTCAACTCCATCTGCGTCGCCGCTATCAGCGCCGTGCCGATCAGTAGTCGTCTGATCATTTGTCATCGGCATTGGTCGGTTCTTTGGAGATAGCGCGCCGCAAGGTGTCGTTGATCCGATCCTGCCAGCCTGGTCCATCTTCCTGGAAGTGGTCCAGCACCGCCCTATCGATCCTGATCGAAACAAGCTCTCTGATATTTGGAGCAGCCGACGGTTCGCGAACCGGCGCCGCCGGCTTTTTGATCGGCTTGAAGGCGGCTTCAGCGGCTGACATCGGATTTGTGGGTCGGCGTGGAGGATTTGCCATTTGGATGATCCTGACTGGTCATAATGCTTGTCGAGCGCCTCATAGCGAATGCGCATCATAACCAATGTACCGCAGCCCACACAAAAAGAAAAAGGCCGGACTGTTGAGCCTGGCCAAGTATGAAGGCAGCTTAAACCTACAAAGGGGGAGGAAAAATCCGACGCGATGTCCATGTGGGGCCAAACTCAGGCTATCTTCAATGACATTGCTGTAGGATACAACAAGCCAAAGTGCTCCACGGGGCAACACCACGTCGCCAACCATCCTACGCTGGAGGACGCAAACGCGAAAAACGCGGGGGACTTCCCGCCTTCCGTTACCTGACAACCTGGTTCACACGATCGTTTCTGAAGCGTCGCAGCAATCTGCTGCCCAGGTCTCTCCATCACACCAAGCTTCGCGCGCTTTTTTTACACGGCGGTCAGTACATTCGCGACTTGCCGCGCTCCTGCGGCTTTCGCCACGGCGCGCCAGAGAAATCAACCCGCTTTGCGGAGATTGCCAGCAGAAGACTTGCCGGTACGTCGGTCCTGCTCGATGTCGTAGTTGATCTTTTGGCCCTCAACGAGGTTCGACAAACCAGCGCGCTCGACGGCGGAGATGTGAACAAAAACGTCCTGACCGCCATCGTCGGGTTGGATAAACCCAAACCCTTTAGTGCTGTTGAACCACTTCACGGTTCCAGTTGCCATGTGCATATACTCCTTGTGACTTCCCAGCGTGTTTGATCCGACGAAGAGGCCAGACCGGTTCATAGATAGACGCAGCAAAAGCGAGAAATCGCAAGGCCGGATGGATCGACCAGAATACCAACTTCTCTCGGATGGCCCACTCGTCTCACAAGTCGACAGGAATTTTCCTTTCCGGCGTGAAGCCCCTCCAGCCATCCTTGCTGTCCTGGGTTATCACGGCCCGCTCGTTTCCCTCCGGCCCTTAGCTTGCCGACTTGCGTTTCGAGTTCTTGGTCGACCGTGCTGACGCGGGCGTAGCCTATCCGGCTCATAATGTGTCACCTCAATGTCTGGACTCGAGGCTTGGTCACAAATAGTCGATGCCAACTCCGACGTTACGCTGCCCAAAAAGCCATTGATCCGGGAGCAACCCCTGCAAAGTCCGACCTTTACAGGAACATTTCGCCTATGGCGGAGTTGGGCGCGTTGCCCGCGATAAGGTGCCAAACAGGTGACGCCGGCGGGCTTTTGGGAGGAAGCCATGATACGTGCCATCCCTTCACTCCACCTTTCCCGTCGCCGCGCATTGCAGTTTGGGCTGGGAGCCAGCCTCGCCGCCACGACGGGCCTGGCGCCGGTTTCTCGCGCCTATGCCAAGGAGGAACTGCAGGACGAGGACATTTTCCGCTTTGCGCTCAACTTGGAATACATGGAGGCCGAATACTACCTTCGCGGCACCACCGGAAAGGGCATCGACGCCGCCGATGCCGGTTCCAAACCCGGCGATGTGGTCGGCGGAAAGAAAGTGTCCTTCGAGACACCCGCCATCGGCGAATTCATGCAGGAGGTTGCTGAAAACGAACTCGCGCATGTCCGGTTCTACCGCAAGACGCTTGCAAAGAACGCAGTCGACAGGCCGGCCATCGATTTCGATGCTGGGTTCAAAGCGGTTGCGGAGGCAGCGGGCCTCGGGCGGGACTTCGACCCCTTTGGCAACGAAACGAACTTTGTTCTCGGCGGCATGCTGTTCGAGGATGTCGGCGTCACCGCCTATGCCGGTGCTGCGACGCTTCTGAAGAACAAGGACTTCCTCGCCGCCGCGGCGGGCATATTGGCGGTCGAGGCCTACCACATGGGAATGGCGCGCTCCACTCTATACCGGAAGGGAGAGAAAGCCTGGAAGGCCGCCAACGCCGTCTCCGATGCACGAGACAAGATCGACGGGCCGGAAGACAAGGACCAGGGCATCCAGGTGAATGGCAAGGCCAATTTCGTTCCCTCGACGCCCGACGCGATCGCGTTCACCAGGACGCCGAAAGAAGTGCTGCGGATCGTCTATCTCACCGACAAGGACGGCGTCAGCAAGGGTGGCTTCTATCCGGAAGGGATGAACGGGACCCTGAAGAGCACCTGACCCGCTCGCGACCGGCGATCGGATCGCCGGAAGAGACGCAGCGGACCTGCGGTCGGCACTGCTGGTACGGCTGCGCGACGATCACGATTCAAATCCGCTGCAGGAGTCCCCACCCAAGATTGATTGAATTCCGAACCGCGATCATTGCGGCGTTCACAAGAACGTCAGGAAAGTGCGCTCGGTTCGTTCCGATGGACGGAACGAACCGACCGCTTTGCCGAGAAGCAGGCTCTGCAGTTGGTGCGGCGAGAACCGCCAATTTTCCCGCATTGTTCCGTACGGCCGACCGCCAAGCTGTAAAATGGTGGCGATATGGAAGACACGCGACGCTCTGCCCGACGATCACATCCTCCGGCTGGCGAGCAGCCTTGTGAGCCAATCCGGATCCATTTCCGGCACGGAGGACAAAAGCCGTTCGGTATAGGGGGCATGCGGCGGCGTGAGAACTTCGCTCTTTAATCCCTGCTCAACGACTTTCCCCTGGTGCATGACCACAATCTCGTCGGCGATCGCTCGCACGGTGGCAATGTCATGGGTGATGAAAATGTAGCTCATGCCGAGCTCGCGCTGAAGCCGCATTAAGAGCTTCAGGATTTCCTCCTGCACAATCTGGTCGAGCGCGGACGTGATTTCGTCGCAGATGATGAGTTCCGGATCGGCAGCCAACGCTCGGGCGATGCAAACGCGCTGCTTCTGACCCCCCGACAGTTCGGCCGGCAGACGATCCAGGTAAGTTTCGCTCATCTCGACCATGTGCATGAGTTCGCCGATCCGCCTATCCCGCTGTGCACCCTTGAGGCCGAGGTAGAATTCAAGCGGACGAGCTATGACTTCTTCGACCGTCTGCCGCGGATTTAGGGCGTTGTCGGGCATTTGATAAATCATCTGTATGCGGCGCAAGATCTCTTTTGGGCGCGCCTTCAGGGTCTTGGAAAGGGCCTGGCCAGCAAAGGAAATCGATCCCGAAAGCGGCGGCAGCAGGCCGGTAACAACGCGAGCGAGCGTCGATTTCCCGGAACCGGATTCGCCGACCACAGCCACTGTTCTTCCACGTGGAACGTTGATGGAGACATCCTGGAGCACCTTAACCGCCCGGCCGTAGGCCGCCGTGACGTTGTCTATCGTAAGCAGATAGTCATCGGCCGGAACTTCGGGCTTGGCGAGCTTGCGCACGGCCCAGAGCGTCTTGGTATATTCCTGGCTGGGCGAGGCGAGCATCTGGCGCGTTTCTGCCTCCTCCACGGTAAGTCCATGGCGCAAAACCATGATCCGGTCCGCCATTTGCGCCACCACCGCCAGATCATGCGTCACATAGATTGCAGCGGTGTTGAATTCCTCCACGATGTTGCGAATGGAGGCGAGAACTTCGACCTGCGTCGTCACATCGAGCGCCGTCGTTGGCTCGTCAAAGATGATGAGGTCCGGACGGCAAGCCATCGCCATCGCGGTCATTGCCCGTTGCAACTGTCCGCCGGAAACCTGATGAGGATAGCGAAAGCCGATCGTCTCCGGATCTGGAAGCTGAAGACGGCGATAGAGATCGACGGCACTCCGGTTCGCTTTCTCGCGGCTGGCAATCCCATGGGCCACGACTGTTTCGACAGTCTGGTCAAGGAGTCGGTGGGCCGGATTGAAAGAGGCCGCTGCGCTTTGCGCGACATAGGCAATGCGGGAGCCTCTGAGGCGACGCCGCCCTGTTTCGCTGAGTGCCAGAAGATTGATTCCGTCGAACAGGATCGAGCCCTGTGTAATACGGCAGCCTGGCTTGGCGTAACCCATCGCGGCGAGGCCAATGGTGGATTTGCCGGCGCCTGACTCGCCGATCAGGCCAAGAACCTCCCCCCGCTTCAGCGCCAGATCGACCCCGCGGACAATGGGATGCCACCGCTCGTCCGAGAAACCCTCGACATGTAGGTTGCGGATCTGCAGCAGATCCTTGCCTTTTTCGCGCGAGCCCGGACCGCTACCTTTCATCGCGCAACCCGCTGGTTGCGTGCAGGAACCAGTCGACGACGAAATTCACGGAGACTGTAAGGAGGGCAATCGCGCCGGCCGGCAGCAGCGGCGTGACATCACCGTAGGTGATCAGGGTCGCATTCTCGCGCACCATCGACCCCCAATCAGCGGTCGGCGGCTGAATACCGACGCCCAGGAAGGACAGTGCCGCGATCGTGAGGAATACGAAGCAAAATCGCAAACCGAACTCCGCGACCAGCGGCGGCATGACATTGGGAAGGATTTCCTTGGCGATGATCCATTTCGGGCCTTCGCCGCGCAATCGCGCCACCTCGACATATTCCATCACTGCCACGTTAAGCCCGACGGCGCGTGCGAGCCGAAAGACGCGGGTGGAATCGAGCAGCGCAATGATGATTATCAGGCTGGTGATCGACGAGCCGAAGATCGAGAGCAGCACCAGGGCGAAGATCAGGCTTGGGATCGACATCAACACGTCCACCGCACGCGACAGTATCTGGTCGAGCCATCCCCTATACAATGCGGCAAGAAGGCCGAGCGAGACGCCGACCGCGAAGGACAGCAATGTGGTCGCGACGGCGATACCGATGGTGTTGCGCGCACCGTAAATCAGGCGCGTGAGCATGTCCCGGCCGAGCTGGTCGGTTCCCAATTTGAACTGCTGGCTCCACGGTGCAAAGGCTTCGCTGAAGACCTGCGTTTCGCCGTATGGGGCTATCCAATGCGCGAACACCGCAACGATGACATAACCGAGGATCACGAGGATGCCGAACCATGCACTGAAGGGTGCCTTCTTCAGCGCCGTTTTCGCACGGGTGGCGCGCGAGCGCCTCAGCCTGTGAACCTGAGCCATGGGTTCGTAGCTGGTCATCGTGGATGCAAGAGTCTTGGATTGGTGGCGATGGAAATAATATCGGCGGTCAGATTGAGCAGGATGTAGGTCGCGGCGAAAATCAGGGCGCAGGCCTGGACCACCGGAACATCCCTTGATTTGACCGCGTCAACCATCAGCTGACCGATGCCGGGATAGACGAATACCACTTCGACCACGACCACTCCGACGACGAGATAAGCAAGATTGAACGCCACCACCGTGACGATCGGAGCCCATGCGTTGGGCAAGGCATGCCTGAGTACGATGGCCATGGGCGACATTCCCTTGAGACGCGCCATGTCGATATATGGGCTTGCCAGCATGTTGATGATCGCCGCTCGTGTCATTCGCATCATGTGCGCCACGATGACGAGCGTAAGAGTGATCGCCGGCAAGGCTACTCTCCAGACATGTTCCCAAAACGGCGTCTGATCGTTCACGTTCGACAATGTCGGGAACTTAGGAACTGCATTGAGTATCCAGTTCAGCGAGACCGCGAGCCAGTGCGGCAGGGATTGTGCGAACTCGGATCCGATGAACGTGTCGCGCGAGATGACGAGGTAGGCAAGCATATAGGCGACGAAAAACTCGGGGAACGAAATGGTCGTCAGCGTCACTGCGTTCACCAGCCGGTCGAACCAGCCATTGCGGTAGAGCGCAGCGAGGATGCCCAATCCCAGGGCCAGCGGAACTGCTATCAGCGCGGTGATCGATGCAAGGAACATCGTATTGTAGAGGCGCGGGGCGATAATCTCGGCGACGGTGCGCCGGTATCCGGTGCGGCTCGCGAATGAAGAGCCGAAATCACCGTGGAGCATCTGCCCGACCCAGACGAAGTAGCGCTCGACAGGCGGACGGTCGATGCCGATTTCTCGCTGGAAGGCGACGACCGTTTCGGGTGTCGCCGATTGCCCGAGCATCGCCTTGGCGAAGTCGCCCGGCAGCATTGCAATCGCAGAGAAGATGATGATGGACACGATGAACAGCGTGACCAGGCCGAGGCCAAGGCGCTGCAGAACCGTTCTTGCGACGGGGTTCATGGGTACGCGTTTCTCGTTGCTGCCGCCGCCCTGCCACACCAGTCAGGGCACGCGGTTGCAAGCCGGAGCCTAATAGCCATCGCGGGTCCGGCCCGCACTCTCACGCAGTGGCGATCCACCAGCGTTCGGCCATCTTCAATCCATCATTCTCCCAGTTCGGCGCCACCTCGCCATGTGCGAGCTTATTGGATTTGGCGCTGACGAAATTATTGAAGACCAGCACGATGCTGCCGCCATCATCATGGGTCAGTTGCTGCATCTCGGCATACATTGCCGCCCGCTTGGCCTCGTCCGTCTCGGCGCGCGCCTGGACAAGCAACTCGTTGAAGCGGGGATTTTTCCAGAACGACTCGTTCCAGCTGGAGTCTGCGGCGAAGGCTTGCGTGAACATCCAGTCGGCCGTCGCGCGACCGCTCCAATAGGAAGCGCACCAGGGTTTCTTGAGCCAGACATTGTCCCAATAGGCGTCCTCGGCCTCACGCACGACGTTTACGTCGATGCCGCACTGGGCTGCCGTCTCGCGGATGAGGGCAGCCGCGTCCACAGCGCCGGCAAAGGCGGCATCGGCGACCGAGAGGTCCATCTTCAGCTTTTCCATTCCGGCCTTTTTCAGGTAATGCTTGGATTTTTCCGGATCGAAACTGTGCTGCGGCTGCGGATTCGTGGCGAATTTGATCGCCGGGGCGATCGGGTTGTCGTTGGCCACCGTGGCGTGGCCGAGAAAGATCTTGTCGACGATCTCCTGACGGTTAATCGCCCATTTCAAAGCCATTCGGACGTCTGGATTGTCGAACGGCGCAACCGTGACATTCATCGGCAAGGTATAGTGGCCATAGCCGGTGACCTCGACGATCTCCACCTTGGGATTGCGTTTCAACATGCCGAGGGTCTTGAGGTCGGCGCGGCCAATATAGTCCACCTCCCCTGTCGATAACGCGGCCATGCGAGCGGCGAGATCGGTGATGGCGATGAACTCCACCTCGTCGAGATAGGGCTTGCCGTTCTTGAAATAGTTCGGATTGCGCTTGAGTTTGGCCGAGACGCCGGGCTGGAAATTCTCGAGCACGAAAGCACCGGTGCGAACGCCCGATCCCCAATCCGCCTTGCCGTCCTTGGCCGGCATGATGACCAGATGGTAGTCACTCATGATGTAGGGGAAATCGGCGTTGCCGCTCTTCAGCGTGAAGACAACCGTCTCCGGGCCATCCGCCTTGATGCTGGCCACGGGCTCAAGCAGCGGCTTCGCCGCCGATTTGGTTTCGTCGCCCATATGATAGCGCAGCGAAGTCACGACATCGTCCGCCGTCACATTCTTGCCATTGTGGAAGGTTGCGCCCTTGCGCAGCTTGAAGACCCAGGTTTTGGCGCCGTCGGATGATTCAAAGCTCTCGGCAAGATCCGGTTGGACGTTACCTTTCGCGTCGACCTCGGTGAGGCTGTTGGACATCGAGCCGGAGAATGCCGTTTGTGTGAATGTGTCCGGGTAGCCGGCCGGATCGATCGAATCCGTCGTTGCGCCATGTGCCATGCCGAGCTTGGCGAAGCCGCCCTGCAGCGGTTCGGCCCGGGCCGTGCTGACAAAGAGCTTGTCCGCAGCGGTGACCGTCAGCCCAGCGGCCAGCCCAAGATGAATGAAGTCACGGCGGGAAATCTTGCCGTGACCAATCAGGCTTTGAGCGATACCAAGCTTGTATTCAGATTCTGACATTTGACTCTCCCATTACGGATTTTCCGCGTTATTGTTCGTCAAGCACCTGTGAAGTTAGTTTCGATCACCTTTCTTCTACTCTTCGAATCCGTACCTCAATCAGGCCGTCACATAGATGCTGCCCGCTTCGACGGTTACTGGAAATGTGCGCGCGCGAACGGACGGATCGACCAGGGCCGCGCCTGATTTGATGTCGAATTCCCAGCCATGCCAGGCGCAGCGCACGATCTCGTTTTCGCGGTGATAGATGAATTGCGCCTCTTCGACCGGTGCAGTTGTTCCGCATTGCGGCCCCTCGCAAAGCGGAGCGCCGCGGTGCGGACAAACATTCAGCAGCGCGTGGAATGAGTCTCCGATGCGAAAAACGCCGACCGAAAGGCTGCGGATCTTGGCGATGAAGGGAGATCCGGTTTCGATCTCGTCGACGCGGCAGATGTATGTCTTCTCGGGCATCGTCTGCTTCCTCAGGCGGCATTCGCCGCTTGCGCGCGGGGGATGCGTTTGTAAACCTCCAGCGCATTCAGCCCCATGATCTTGCTCTTCCAGGCAGGAGGGATTTGCAGCGTGTTGGCATCGTCGTAATCCCAATGCGGATAGTCTGAGGCAAACATCAGCGTATTTTCTCCGTCCATTGCCTCGAGAGTGGACCAGAGATGCTGAATATTTGCGGGCTGCTCCAGTGGCTGCGTGGAAAAGCGGATGTTGCGCCGGCAGTATTCGGAAGGCAGCATTTTCAGCCATGGCGTCTCTTTGCGTAGGGCTTTGTAATCGGCGTCCAGGCGCCACAGCACCGACGGCACCCAGGCGACGCCGCATTCGATGACCACGAAGTAGAGGTCCGGCCATTTTTCGAAGACGCCATGCGCAATCATGCTTGCGACATGCGAAATCGCCGACATGTGCAGGATGGCATGGGTCTCCCAGAAGAATGTCGTCGGGGCCGGAGCAATCGCGGTCGAATTCACGCCGCCATGGCCGCCCAGATGTATGGCAAAGGGCAGCCCCACCTCGGCGCAAGCCTCGTAGATTGGATGGTAAAACGGATCGCCATAAGGCTTGACGGAGCCTTGCGAAGCGAGAACCTGAACCATGCGCGGATGATTGCCCAGACGGCGTATCTCGGCGGCCGCGAGCTTCGGATCCTGTGGCGCGATGATGATCGAGCCCATGAAGCGATCGTCCTTCGGCAGCCATTGGTCGATCTGGTAGTCATTGTAGGCGCTGACGAGGGCGCTGGCATAATAAGGATTGGCGAGGGTGGAAGCCTCGATCGGCTCATCGCCGGTCAGGATCGCCACATCGACCTTGTACTTGTCGAGGTGTTTTTCCTTCATGATGAGATAGTTGTCGGCTTCTGTTTTCGGACGGACGTCCTTGCGGGAGAAGTCCTGCGGATGAAACCAGGGACGATGGCCATGCGGGAAGGCGCCAACGGGGCCTGTCTTCTCGCCTTCAACGAACATGTCCTTCCATAGGCCGGAAAGGTAGGACTCCAGTACGGTCGCGCTTGACCAGTAATTGTGACAATCGCAGTCGACTATGAACACGTTGCTCAGCTCCGTAGCTTCAGCCTGGTCGATCTGCCGGCCGATTTCACCGAGGGCAGCTTCCGCCTTGAGTATTGTTTGATCAAGCTTATGATCCTGCGCAATATGATCGACTTTTTCGATCGGGAGGTCCCGTGCAGCTAGATCACATCGAAACCTTTCTCGACATCATCGAGTCGCGAAATTTCAATCGTACCGCCGATCGCTTGGGGTTGACCCAGTCGACGATCAGCACCCGCATCAAGAACCTCGAGAGCGCGATCGGGTCCGAGCTCTTTCAGCGCGGGCGCGCCGGCGCTGAGCCGACAGCCGCGGGACGGCGGTTCGAAGCGTACGCCAGATCCCTGCTGTCAACCTGGTCGCAAGCTCGCCACGACGTGCGGGCGTTCAACCGTTTCGAGGGCACCTTGCGCATCGCCGCACAGGTGGGCATGACCCGCTCGGTCCTGCCCGGATGGGTCGAGACACTATGCCAGGCCCTTCCAAAGTCCTCGATCCATGTCGAGTCGGATTATTCAAACCAGATGGTCAGCGATCTTAGCATGGGAAATCTGGATATCGCCGTGCTTTATGCGCCTCGCTACCTGCCTGAGATCGCCTACGAACATCTGATGGTCGAGGAATATGTGATGGTTTCGACGGCTGCCAGAACGCTGTCCGACGTGGACCCTGAAACGTACATTCGCCCGGGCTATACCGCCGTGCTGGAAAAGACGCACGCAGAGCTGCTGGCCGAGCTGGCGATCTGTCGGCTTTCGACGGGATCGGAAACTCTGGCGGAGATCATGCTCCGACGAACGGGTGGCACCTGCTATATGCGTAGCGACGATGCGCGCAGGTTCACTGCTGAACTCCGATCGTTCCTGGTCGAGGGAGCGCCGACGCTGCACCAGCCAGTCCACACCGCGATACTCGCGCGCCGCAAACACGAACCCATCATTCGCAAAGGCATCCGAGCCCTCCAGGTCGCTGTGATGTCACTGGAAGTTTAATCGAAATTACCGATCATAAAGGCAGGATTGCGCGGCTGTTCAGCGGGGTTTGAAATGGCATCTTGGCTCGACTCCAAACCTGAGTTGAATGATGAATGCATACGCGGCCTTTGCAGCCTCCGGCTTCGTCCCAACAAAGCGTCACCGGCAGTGGGCACAGACCACACCGCAGCTTGTGCACTGCCGGCGCGTGATCGACGAAACGCACGATGTGAAAACATTCGTTCTCACACCCGCTTCAGATCGAATCTTCTGCTTCAGCGCTGGCCAGTATGTTCTGGTGCACCTGAGGATCGACGGTGCCGCGGTGACGCGCTCCTACTCTGTTTCGTCACCACCGACGCGACCGCTCGACCTTCAGATTACCGTGAAACGGACGCCGGGCGGGCTCGTTTCGAATTGGCTCCATGACAATTTGATGCCGGGCGATGCGATCGAGATCGAAGGGCCGCTCGGCTCGTTCAATCTCGACGATCTGCCGCATGGAAAGTCCCTCTTCCTTTCAGGTGGCAGCGGGATAACTCCCGTCATGTCTATGTTGCGGGCACTTACCGACCGCGCAGCCGCCCAGGATATCCACTTCATTCACAGTGCGAAAACGCCGGACGACATCATCTTTCGGCTCGAACTGGACGCACTTGCCGCTCGCTTTCCCAATGTTCAAGTGACTTGCATTTGCCGTCAGGAAGACCCAGCCTGGACGGGTCCAACTGGACGCATTAGCAGTCAAATGCTCCTGAATCTGGTTCCCGATCTTCACAGCCGGACCGTTTTCGCCTGTGGGCCGGAATCCTACATGAAGGCGGCACGCCGGTGCCTGGAGGCAATCGGCCTCGCCCCTTCACAGTTTCATGAGGAGAGCTTCGGAGGCGGCAACGGTTCGCGTTCGGAACTGGCTTCAAAGATTTCGTCTTCGGTCCGCTTCGCCCGCTCCGGCATTGCGCATCACTGTGCGCCCGGAGAGACCCTGCTGGAAGCGGCGCGCCAATGTGGCGTCCACATCCCCACCGCCTGCCAGCAGGGAATTTGCGGTACGTGCCGGATCGCCAAGCTGTCCGGCGAAGTCGTCATGGATGACCTAGGCGGGCTGACCTTGGAGGATCAATCGGCAGGCTACATCCTAGCGTGCTGCAGCCGCCCACATGGCGACGTTTTGCTTGATCTCTAACTGTACCGCATCGCGGGACGAAATCGGGTCAGCCTTTGCGTTCCACGACCAAGCCATACTAATGCGACCGCAAGTGGTTAGCGTTTCGGAACCTGTTTTTCCGCCTATCACTTTCACCAGCGAGATCGTCTCGTGCACAATCGCTAGGGAACGAGTGCCCAATTGGCTGTCTTTGCAACCAAGAGCATGAAATCCCATAGCACACTCTAATTCGCTTCGAACACATTACTTGCTGTTCGACGTTCCGGGCGTGGAGTTATTGGAAACGCAATTCTGTTTGTTTGCACATTCGCCGGTCCTGATAGTCACGGTCTTGACCTTTTTCGGCGTAACCTTGCTTGGCTCGGCCGGCTGAGCCTCGGTTTGCTCCGCATGCACACCCTTGCTTTGCTCGGCGGGTGGAGTAGTGCCCACTGCCTCGCACCGAAACTGATCGTACTCCTCCATCTCCGAGTTCACGCCGTAGAACTTGCGCGTGTTGGTTTCCCCGACCGCCAGGGTAAAACTGTCATCAAATCGATCGAACAGCCTCCGAGCCAGTCTGTAGCTGCCTGACAGTGTGCATTGGATGGACGTTGCGCAATCGGTGAAAATGCAACGACAGAAAGCTGCCCGTCGCGGTATGCGTGATCAACTTGCTGCGGGTCACACATTGGGCCCCCGCCGATGGAGGCCGGTTTGCTGGAGAGTGGCTCCAGACCACTCCCTTTTTCTTCGGAGTGGCCTTGCGCAAATCCATGATGTCGGAAAGGAACGTGTTATCCAGGCCGGTCATGGACCCGTAACTTCCAGTCCGAAGATCGTAGTCAAGTCCGTTCAATTTCTCCAATCCGCTTTCGATCATCAAAGCCACGGCGTTCAAGCCACTTTCGGACTTGACGATAACTGCTCCTCCCGACATGCCTGGGTGCAAGTCGCAATCGGAATGGTAAACCGTCGGCCTATTCCAATCACCTTGCGAAAATTCAACGTCGCGGACGGCACAGGCTTGGACCACGGCGTCTCGGTTGTCTATCTCCTTCCTCGCAATATCCTGATAGCCGGAAATCGTAATGATCGGTTGGTCTTTTGGCATCGGCGCCATAGCTAAGGCAATGGGCACACCACCTTTGACTGGCTTCTTAAGAAGAACCGTCGCGTGGTCGTCAGCGCGGTCGACGTCGACCCCAGCGATCCGCACATGCGGTGCGGGCACTATCGACTCGCTGGGTGTCACTGCCGACAGCACAATTTTTGGCCAGATGTGCCAACTGGCGTTCTGGCGAAATGCTGCCGGGCGTGGCTTACGCGTCAAGTCGGCGCTTGGTTCCAAGATAGCCACTGGCGCGGTTGGAATTGCAAACACTGGAGACTTCTCGGCAAAGAGGCCCCAGTTCGGCATCACTCCCGGCGCGCTACTTGCCTTTGTGCCTGCGCAGGTAACAGCAGCAAACCAAATGAAGCTCTATCGTGGCTGGGTGGAGAACCTGGAAGTTTCAGGTCGTGATCCGCAGACAGTCCTTGATGCGGATTGGGCGCGTATTCAGGCGCGCATCGCGGCCAGCGCGTCCGCTAATGGCGGGACGTCGCTTATCTTTGTCTAGCCGGTCGCCTGTCAGGCCCCAATCCCAGCGGCGCCGGCCAACCCATTCAGGTCAGCATCGCTAGTCATGCCCTAAACCGTTCCGTATGCCAGACGATCTTGCCGTCAATCTTCATCGGCTTGTGGATCATCAGGCGCTTCGGCAGATGCTCGGGGTGAATCTCGAGCAAGGTGATCTTCACTGTTGGCTTGCAGCGGCTGCAGTCGAATTTGAGCTTCAGCGGATCGGCGCCGCCGCCATAGACCATCATGAGATCGGCCGAGCGGCAGTAGCGGACATTGCCGCAGCTGCATTCGGCCTTGACGAGCATATTGTGTCGGGTCGCCTTGCCCAGCGTGTCGATCGGATCGTGCGCCATGAGAACAGAAAAGGAACATTTCCTTGATCGTCAAGACCGGCGATGGAATCTTTCGAACCAACCTAAGCCGAGAAACTACCGATGAGCGACGACCTGATCCGCCTTCCCGGCGCAATAGAGCCCGTCACGCGGCCTGGCATTCAGCACCATAGGTGCGAGCGTCCCGACTGTGGCAAGGATGCAGGATGGTGCTTCGCCAAGCCCAAACAGCCGTCGCACTGGTTCTGTTTTGAACATGGTGCGGACGGCGAAGCGTATCTCTAGGGAGCGAGCATGATCACGCCGCCGAGACGACAGGGCGAATATGCCGACCGCGAGATCGATTGCCAGGAGGCGATGGAGCCAGGCTTTCAGGCGATCATTGATTGCATGCTCGAAGCAGGTTGGACGCGCGGCGAAATCATGCGGTCGCTTCGGCGGCTGATCGCGGCCGACAACATGACGCAGAAGGAAAACGCCAAAGTCGAGGCGCAGCTCGCCATCGCGCGCGCGATGATGCGTGCTGGCCGGCCTTGACGATCGCCACCGCAGCGCCAGTATCCTGACGATGGACGAGAACTACATTTATGAGGCCGTAGCGTTGGTTTCCCGCTAAACAACGCTACCAGACATTTAAGCACGACCGCGTAGGATCGATGGTCTTGTGAATTTTTGGATTCGGCAACGCGACAGCTACTCCCAGAGGGATATTCCCTCTTGCGTTAAGGCTCGTTGCACAGCCGCTCGCTCCTCCAACCGACGTGCATGAGAGGTCCAAGCTGGGTAGGTATTTCGCATGTCAACGGCCATACGATTTCCCCACCTGTAGAATACGAGCAAATACGGATCAACAATTGAATAGGACTCTCCTACGGCCCAATCTCGGTCCGTCAACTTGGATTCTATAAGGGCAAACGCAGAAGCCAAGTGCTCCTTTCCTTTATGAATCAAGGGCTCGTACATCGATTGATCCGGTAAGAAAAAGTCGGCGCGCCAGATCATTCGGACGGCGACCGCGTGAACCGCACTCGATAGCCAGTTAAACCATTCGATGGAACGGATGATGTTTTCTGCATCCGCTCCCAGGAGCCGCGCGTCTGGATTCGTCAGGCCCAGGTGAAATAAGATTGCCGGCGCTTCAGTGAGAGTGAAATTGTCGGCAATGAGAACAGGGATTCGCCCTTTCGGGTTTAAGCGGTGAAATTCGTCGGTCTTGGCTTCGGGATGGCCTGGCGACATCAACGCCAGCGAATAGGGCCTTCCAATCTCCTCCATGACGATGTGAGGTGCAAAAGAGCAAGAGCCTGGCGCAGCATGGAGTGTGTAATGCATCAATTCCTCCGAAAACCGCATCTTACCCCCCATCACGTCGGGTGCGAACCCGTTTTCCAAGAAGCGGGATGAGATCGGAGTAACTAGCAGGTGGTTCGATTGGAACAAGCCGACGATCAGGACAGTCCCGCATTCGCGGGCAAAAGCCAAGCACGCGAAAGAACCGGCCTGCAGCTCGTTCGCATAGCGATCGAGCTAACCTGCCCCGCCGGCGTGCTGCCGAGCGAGCAGGCGGTCAACGCTCTATGGACCGCTGCCGGTGCATGAGGGCGAGGCGCTGGCAAAGGCGATTATTGAGACGGTCGAGCGACTGACCCGCTGCCCCAATTGAGGTGCGCCCCAGCACCGTCGCTCCGATCATCGGGACCCAAGTCTGACCTGACTGCTCAATGGTCCGGTGCACGGGCGGCGTCGGGAACTGCCGCATCCCATTCATAGTTGGTAGCGTCATCTCCGAAAGGAGAAATCGGAGCAAGAAAAGTCCCTTCATTGCGCTGATGGGGGCCCGCCGGCCATTGCTGGATTTGGCAGGCGAGCCCTTATCTCCCCGGACGCTCCGGATCGTCGCCGAAGCCAAGCAGCGAAGCGTGGCGTATATACCTGTGCTCGCCACGAAGATGCTTGATCCGTAGCTTCACGCCTGGCTCAACCCACAGCGTCGCCGGTCGCTTCTTGATGCCGCCCGGAGGTGGGCCGGCATGTTCCTTGACCCGCTTCCACAGCCGCTCCTTCATGTCGCGCCCCAACGAGATGAAGGCTGAACCGACATACTTTCCGGTGTCGGGATGCGCGAGCAAGGCGAACGCCGCCTTGCCCGGCTCGCGCTCGACGCCGAGCAGTTCGAATTCCTCGACCGTCCAGCTCTTGGTCTTCAGCCAATTCAACGTCGGGCCACTCCGATACGGGCTGTCGGCGCGCTTGGAGACGATCCCTTCAAGGCCAGCCTGGTCAGCGAGGTAGAAAATCGACTTGGCATCACCGGGTAGAGCCTCGCTGAACTGGATGCGGCTGTTCGGCTTGATGATGCCAAATAAAATTTCCCGGCGCGCCTTGCAGCCAACGTCGCGCAGATCGTGGCCGTCAAGATGCATGATGTCGAAGGCGCCGAGGATCGTGGCGTAGCGATCGCTGTGTACGGCTTTCTGTAGTGCGTCGAAATCGGGCAGGCCATTCACGCCCGTGACGACCGCCTCGCCCTCAAAGATCGCGCTCTTGACGTCGAGATCCCGCGCCGCCTCGATGATGCCGGTGTATTTCCTCGTCCAATCCGCTCCGCTGCTGCTGAAGGCGCGAATATCGTCAGGGCTGTTTAAGATGATCTGGGTTCGGTAGCCATCGAGCTTGATCTCGTGAATCCAGTGTTCACCCTCGGGTGGCTTTGCGACCAGCTTGGGCTCCATCGGACGGATAAACGCCAGCCTCGCCCCGTTCATACAAACTCCACGCCACACCAACCCGATTCAATAAACTTTGAACGTTTCGGTTCCGCGAACCTCAAAGCCCGCGTCTCTGGAGGGAGGAGACGCGGGCAGATCGGATGCCATACCGATCTCGGTAACGGAAGTGATTGCGGATATGGTCGTTGAAGTAGCGGCCCTTGGCGAATGCAGCTCGGAACGCGGCGTAAGTTTCCGGTGGGACGTCCTCGAATACGTACCCTTTTCCGCTGGCTACGAACCACACCGAGAGGGTTTTGCTGCCGGGATCATATTCCGTTTTGCGGATCGAGGTAGATGGCATGACCGCGGCTCAATAAAAGCAGTCAACGATCAGAGAAGCGGTGGCGTTCCTGGGTCAGTGCGGTGCGCCGGCCAAGAACCCGACCGCCGTCGGCTCTAGACTTGGCCGTCAATTAGAAGCACTCTGCCCCTCAAGAGGAGACAGGGGTTGGGCAAGTCTCGCTATAATGGTCGAACCGACCAGTGGCGTAAGCCGGGGCGCGTGCGCCAACTGGCTGGCGTTCCGAAGCGGCTCGTGTTCGTGGCCTTGGCGGCGATGGCAGCCTACGTGACGCAGTTCGTCATGCAGCATAGCGATCCTGTGCCCGAGCTCAACGTATCAAACTGGATCGGATCAAAGCCGGCGCCGATCGCCGGTGTCGCGTCTGTCATCGATGGCGATACGATCGAGATCCACGGCCAGCGCATCCGCTTCAACGGCATCGATGCGCCCGAGAGCCGGCAGTACTGCAACGACGCGAACGGTTCTGAGTATTCCTGCGGGCGACGGGCCGCTAACGCGCTGGACACGTTCCTGGCCGCCTCGAGGCCGGTGCAATGCAGTTTCGTCACTTGGGACCGCTACGGCCGCTTTGTCGGCGATTGCTGGCGGGCGGACGGCTCCAGTGTCGCCTCATGGATGGTCGAGAACGGCCAGGCGCTGGATTGGCCGCGCTACAGCCACGGCGCGTACGCGGAGCAGCAAGCAAAGGCAAAGGCGGCGAAGGTCGGTCTGTGGGTCGGAACGTTTCAGGCGCCCTGGGAGTGGCGGGCGGCGCACGCCGATAGGGCGACGCCCAGCCAGCCGCTTGGCCTCGTCAGCCGCAAGTTGGTCGCGCAGAACGGTTACTCATGCGAGCCGCGGCGAACGTGCAAGCAGATCAGTTCGTGCGACGAGGCCCAATGGTATCTTAGCAACTGCTCCTGGGGTGGAAAGTTGGACCGCGATAGCGACGGCGTGGCATGCGAGACGCTGTGTTAATGTGCCGAGTGCGAACGGCTGCGACTAAATGACGGCGGCGTAGTGTCGGAGTTCGGCCACGGTTTTGGTGAGCCCTTGCCGTTCGAGGGTGTCGAGGTATTCCTCTGCCGTCCTAGGAGGGTTTTTCAAGCGCGCGCGACAGCGTTGCGCCGCCACAACGACCGCAGCTGTGTTCAGCCCGAACTGATGGAACAGAAATTCGTCCGGATGCAGGAGCTCTAGCTGGAACTTCGCTAGGTAGTCTCGCGGAAAGTCTTTTAGATTGAAAGTGATGATGGCGTCGCAAGCCGTGTGGATGGCGGCTGCAAGAACATGTCTGTCATCACCGTCTGGGAGCTTCAGGCCTTCGATCAGATCCTCGTAGCCTTCGACCGAGCAGTCAGGTACAGCCTGATTCATCAGCTGCTTCGTCCGCAACAACTGCTCTGGCTTAAGGTCCTTGCGGTCATTAAGGACGTTACGAATCCATTCGTCATGAATGCGCTCGGTCCATTTCGCACGGAACAGCCCTCCCGCTGCGAGCTCCATGAGGAAGTCTCGCAGCGGGGCTGGGTACAGTGCGCAGGCGTCAAGAATGACGGTGTAACTGGACTTCCTAATAGCCCATCCCCAAGTCTTGCGCTTGGGCAGCTAGTTCGTCCATTACACGCTGACGCTCTTCCTCAGTTGACTTGCGGAACGCATCTAAATCACGGAACTTAACTCGACGATGAGTTCCTACCATGTGGAACTTCACCTTGCCCTCCTCGAGAAGTCGAACAAGATAAGGACGTGACACGTTCAGATAGTCAGCGGCTTCCTGTGTCGTCAGTTCGGCATGGATTGGGAACAGGGTAACGGCGTTACCCTGCGCCATTTCGGTCAGCAAATGATAGAGAAGATCATTCACTGCCTTAGGAAGGCGCAGCATCTCTCCTCCATCCACTTGAACGCGCAATTCAGCGCCCTCGTGTTTGGCTCTAGAAAGGTGGCGGCTGGCCTGCGCAGCCAATTCGGCGTCGTCGGCCGAAGGCAATATCGGTCGTTCGAGCAGCGTTGTCATGGTCGTCTTCCCTGTGTTCAACGGATATAGCACCGCGAATCAACAATCGCAATGTCCGAAATAACCGAAACAAGTGAACGAACCGTCACCTCTTTGGTTCCCGTTCCCCGCAGGTGCCGATCTTCGCTCGCCGGAGCCACGCCCCTGACGTTTCCAACTTGCCAAAAGCCGTTTATGTGGGAAGGCAGTGTGGGACGGCCCAGAGGTCAGCCCGTGAAAAGGACGTAAGTGATTGAAAACCTTGGCGCACCCGACAGGATTCGAACCTGTGACCTCTGCCTTCGGAGGGCCCTGCTGGTTGATCCTGCCCGGAGCATCAGACTAATGATCGCGCTTCCTTCCGGCCTTTTTCTAGCCGGCAGCCCGAGATGGTCCTACCGTGGTCAGAACCCCCTTTTAGTCTTGCGCGAAGTCGCCGTAGAGATGCGTGACGCCCCGGTATCGACTGATGTTCTCAATGAAGATTGCCTTGTCGACCCCGAGCGTAGGAGGTCGTCTCCGTTCATCATTCGCGGACCCGATCATCCCAACCGAGACTTGGTTTGAGGTAGAAGATGACGGAACCACTTTATCTGACACCGGAGGAAGTGAGCGAACGTTTTCGCGGCGCTATCTCGACCGGGACATTGGCCAACTGGCGAGCAATGCGCGTCGGGCCAGCGTTCGTGAAGATTGGAAAGTCCATCGTCTATCCCGTGGCCGACCTAAACCAATGGGCAAATCAGCAAACTGTTAAGTGCCGCGCGACAAATCGACTCAACGGGAAGGAACATGAGCAATCGTGAACCTCGTCGAATAGAGCTCCCTACGCACCCCAGAAACCGCCCTCACTAACTTCGCTATCCCAATTTTCACGTTAACTATCAGATAGATATGGAGTGGCGCGGGTGGCTCATAACAATCCCGCTCGACACCCCACGGCATGCTGGATCACAATGTTCTACGCCTCGATCCAAATTCTCTCCAAAGTCAGTGGCTTACGAGTTTCCCCTGCCACCGACTCTATCGCGGTGTGACGGGTAGTGAGCAGAATGCCAATTATCGCGCAACGGCATTGATTGGGGCAAGACATGCGCCTTCCCTGCCCCACAATGCAGCGTCGATTTCGCGCCACTGCACCCTTTGACGAACCTGCTGAGCGACGGAGATATCGGCAATCGCCGCTCGCCGAAACGATATATTGCTCTCAAGAACGGCCCCACTGGCCTCTAATCGGGATCACTGAAATTGGGCCTAAGCGGAAAGTCAGCTTCTGGGTACGCCGGGCTAGAAAGCTGAACTTTGGGCCGCGGGCTTGCTCAAGGCGCGGGTCTGACTTCTGAGTGATCGATGTAGCCGAGTTATCAGCTCGGCTTGCGCTGGGCCTTTCGATCAAGGATGTGATTTCGGAAGCAGTTCTGCATTTCTTTAAAAGACCTGAAGCCAAGGCGCGGAGCGAGGCGAGATAAGGTTGTCGTTGACACGTTGCACCGGCGAGCGATCGAGGCGGAATTTTCGAAGGCAACGCAGTCTGGCTCTGCAAACATCACGCGAGCGAGAGTTTCCAACTTCGCCGGAAGGATCAGCTCCCTCTTGGCAATCAGCATTTTGAGTTCAGCAAGCGTTGGCGCCTTCGTGTTGCGGACTTCGACTTGCCTGACACCCGCTCCTGAGCAATCGGATAGCCCCGCACGCATGGTTGTCACCCTTTGGCTGCTCGCATGAAGCTATCGAAGTCAGCGTCCCCAATCGGAACTGTGTGCTCGTAACCGGGGTACCGCCCGGAATCGACGTCGGCTTTGTATTCCCTGAACGCCGCCACGCGCTCGTCTTGGATCTTCTGCAGCTCAGGGCCGAGGTTCCGGTAAACCTTTCCGTGCCGAGGCTTATGGTTCTTGCCATAGCCGCAGACATCCTCTGTGAAGAGGTATTGCGCATCTGCATGCTCGCCGGCGCCCATGCCAAGCATGACCAGTGACGAGTTTTCGGTCAGGAATTTCGCCACCCGGTCGGGCACGACTTCCAGTTCCGCCCCGAAGACACCGATCTCCTCGAGTTTCTGGGTGTGCCGCCAGAGGCGTATCGCTTCTTCCGCGCTCTTTCCGACTGCGCGCCAACCGGTCCAGGTGATGTACGAAGGGATCAGGCCGATATGCCCGACGACAGGGAGGTGGTTGTCGCAGAGCGCCTTCTGGATGTCGTAGGACGCGGAGCAGTAGAAGGCGTCGCCGCCAATGCCAGCAAAGTGGAAAGCCGCACGCAGATAGTCCTCTGCCGTAGCGAGCGGACGGCCAGCAAAGCTGCCCCAGCCGCCGTAAGGCAGACCGACCTGAACGAAACAGTCGCCGGCTGCCTGTCGCATTTCCTGGTCAAAGTATCGGCCCTCGATGGAGAGCATGTGAATGCCTGCCGCGGCAGCGGCGGCTGCCTCGTCGGGCGTGCTGACGAAGAGCATGGATATCTTCTGTCCGTTCCTCTTCATCTTTCGGATATCCTCGACATGAGGACGGTTGTGATACATGCCCATAATCAGCCTCCACTGCAGGTCAGGTGAACTTGAAAGGAATCTGCGAGCGGCGCTCGGATCGGAAAGCATGGTCGGACAGCTTGCCGCCCTTGATCATGGCGCCCGCCCCGCGTCGCGCCGATGAGCATCCCCGCATGGCTCACACCGTAAAAGCTCGCCGGAAAGCGACCAGCGCTGCCTCAGGATCGTTTTGGGCAAAGGCTTCCAGACCCACCGGCCCGCGATACCCCATGTCGAACAGAGCTCTCGCGATGTTGGGCCAGTTCATCTCGCCTGTCCCCGGCTCGCAACGACCCGGATTATCGGCCACCTGCACCTCGCCGATGAAGGGCAGGCATTTCTGACACCAGCGCACGATATCGCCCTCGCCGATCTGAGTGTGATAAAGGTCGAGGTTGATCCGCAGTTGGGGTCTATTGATAGATGACACCAACGCCAGCACCGCTGCCGTCGAGCCGAAGGGGCAGCCCGGGTGGTCAAGCAGGTTCAGGTTTTCAAACGTGAAGACGACATCTTCGGCCTCGGCCATGTCACAGATGCGGTTCAACGTATCCCGCGCCTTCAGCCACATGGGGCCGGTCTCGACCTCAGACTTCACAATAGGAATGCCGCCTTCGCCGAGACCGGTGCCGTGCAGGTTGAGCCTGGCAATCCCGAGGCGCTTTCCGACTCTTGCGGTCTCTAGGGCGGACTTCAAGAGCATGTCGGCGCCCTCGTCGTCGGCGAGCCTTCCTTCGAGGTAGCCGTTCATAATAGTGAAGGTCGCCCCCGACTTCTCGAGCGCTGCGAGGTCATGGTCCGGCCAATTCCACAATCCGACGCCGAAACCCATCTCATGCAGACGTGCGACGCGCCAAGTCATCGGACGATCAAGCCAAAGCATCTCGGCGCAGGCGGCCAACTGGAAGGGTTGGCTCATAACGGCTCAAACCTCGACCATGACGCGGCCGTTCTCGACCTTCGTCTTGTAAGTTTTGAGGTTCTCGCAGGCAGGGGGCGTCTCTACTTCGCCAGTCGTGAAGTCGAAAACGGAAGCGTGCTTGGGGCACTCCACCGTATTACCCATGACGAGACCGTCCGCGAGGTGGATCTTCTCATGCGTGCAAAGCCCGTCTGTACAATAGTATTCATCCGCGTCGTTGCGGAAGATGGCGAAGGTACGGCCGCCTTCCTCGAAGCGC
Organism: Mesorhizobium sp. M0923; assembly: GCF_040319365.1. NCBI lineage: Bacteria > Pseudomonadati > Pseudomonadota > Alphaproteobacteria > Hyphomicrobiales > Phyllobacteriaceae > Mesorhizobium > Mesorhizobium sp. M0923. The sequence continues at coordinate 44,622 of NZ_JAMYNW010000034.1, forward strand.
TTGGCTTCCTCGGCTTCGATTTCGTCAGCGGCACAAGCGTCAACCCAGGGCATTTAGTCTCTCCTCAGATATCTTGCGGTTTGAAGTCTGCGGGAGCGGACGGCATCAGGCCCTGGAGCAGCGCGACGGACTTTTCGAGCCCCTCCAGCGAATTCAGAAGTACGTCTTCGTGCTCGATGGAAAGCCAGCCGTCATAGCCCGCCATCCTGAGTCGATAGCAGAACTGTCGCCACCGCTCCTCGCCATGGCCGAACCCGAGCGTGATGTAGCTCCAGGACCGTGCCGGAATGTTCATCAGGCTGCCATTCTCAAGCAGCGAGGTCGTTGCCTGAACGGGCCGGTTGAGCATCGTATCCTTGGCGTGAACGTGATAGATGGCCTCGCCTAGCGCGTCGGCGGCAGCAAGGGGGTCAGCGCCCATCCAAAACAGGTGCGAGGGGTCCAGATTGGCGCCTAGGACAGGTCCGACCGCTTCCCGCAGTTTCAGGAGCGAGGGCACGTTGTATACGCACTGATTGCCATGGAGCTCGAGCGCGATGCGATCGACGCCGTTTTCCTTCGCCAGCGCCGCGATCTCGGTCCAGAAGGGTATCAGCTTATCTTCCCACTGATATCTAAGGATGGTCTGCGTTTCCGGCGGCCAGGACGAGACGACCCAGTTCGGCATGCTGTCGCCAGCGCTGCCTGCCGGCAGACCGCTCATGGTGCAGACGGTGCGAATGCCCATCTCTCCGGCGACGCGGATCGTGTCTTTCAATCCTTGGCCTTGGGCCGGATCGGTCGGGTGCA
>NZ_JAMYNW010000035.1:0-43986 GCF_040319365.1 Mesorhizobium sp. M0923
GCCGACCTGACCTGGATCACCGCCTTACCCGCGATTTCAGCCAGCGGTCGAAGGCGACGGCGAGGATGAGGATCAGGCCGATGACGATGCTTTGCGTGTATGACGAGACGTTGTTGAATTGCAGCCCGTTCTGCAGGACGCCGATCAGCCCTGCACCGACCACCGTGCCGCCGACGCTGCCGATGCCGCCGAACAGCGAGGTGCCGCCGATGACGACCGCCGAGATCACCGTCAGCTCGTAGCCGATGCCGGCGACGGCTTCGGAGGAGTTGAGCCGCGCCGACAAAACGAAGGCGGCAAGGCCGGCGAAGAAGCCGACGATGATGTAGACCGAGATCAGGATGCGGTCGACGCGCAGGCCGGAGAGCCGCGCGGCCTCGGCATTGCCGCCGACGGCGTAGACGGCGCGACCGTAGCGCGTGTAGCGCAGCACGATGTGGCACAGGATTGCGGCAATCGCGAAGATGATCGCCGGCACCGGCACCGGGCCGATCAGGCCGGTACCGAACCAGCGCATCGAGGCGTCGAAGCCGGAGATCGGGCCGCCATTGGAGATCGTCAGCGTTAGGCCGCGAAACACGGTGAGGCCGCCGAGCGTGACGACGAAGGGCGGTACTTTCAGCCTGGTGATGGCAAAGCCCTGGACACCGCCGGCCACGGCGCCGACGACGACGGCGGCCAGAAGGGCGGCGAACCAGCCATAGCCCAGCGTGCCCGTTGTCGACAGCGACAGCGTGTTGGCGGTGCCGCCCTTGGCCACCACCGCCGCGACCATGCCGCAGAAGGCGAGCAGCGAGCCGACCGACAGGTCGATGCCGGCGGTGAGGATAACGAAGGTCATGCCTAGCGCGATCAGGCCGGTGATCGAGATCTGGCGCATGATGTTGAACAGGTTGATCGGGTCGATGAAGCTCGGCTTCAGCACGGTGAAGACGACGATCAGCACCGCCAGGAACATCAGCGGGCCGAAGCTCATCAGCAGGCGCGCAAGATTGACGCCGCCGCGCTGGCTCCGTTCGGTCGTGCTGGTCATTGCGTTGCTTCCTGATTCTGGGCTTCCTGCTTCTGGTCGAGCGCCATCAGTTCCATCAGTTTCTCCTCGGTCGCCTCGATGCCAGGCATCTCGCCGGTGATGCGCCCGCGCCGCATGGTGACGATCCTGTCCGACACGGCAAGCACTTCGGGCAGCTCGGACGAGATCATCATGATGGCGATGCCGCGCGCAGCGAGCTCTACCAGGATCTGATGAACCTCCGCCTTGGCGCCGACGTCGACGCCGCGCGTCGGTTCATCGACGATCAGCACCTTGGGATCGCGTGCCAGCCAGCGGGCAAGGATGACCTTCTGCTGATTGCCACCGGACAGTCCCTCGATCGCCTGCTCGGGCGAGGCCATGCGGATCGACAGCGTCTTCCTGTAGTTCGCCAACGCCTCGCGCTCGCGCCGCTCGGCCATGAAGCCGACATTGGAGTAGCGGTCGAGCGCGGCGATCGAGAAATTGGTGAGGATGGCGAGTGCGGCGAAAATCGCCTGGTGCTTGCGGTCTTCCGGCACCAGGCCGATGCCGAGCTCGATGGCGTCGGCGGGCGAGGCCGGCGCGATCGGCCTGCCGTCGAGCACGATGGTGCCGGCGGCAATGCGGTCGGCGCCGAAGATGGCGCGGGCGAGCTCGGTGCGGCCGGAGCCGACGAGCCCGGCGACACCCAGTATTTCGCCCGCCTTAAGGTCGAGATCGACGCCTTCGAGCACGATGGCGTGCGGCGCCTGCGGATCGCGCACCGTGCGCAGGCCGCGCACCGAGAGCCGGACGTCGCCGGCGACATCGCGCAGCGTCGGTCTGGCATAGAGCTCGGACGCGGCGCGGCCAACCATCTTCTCGATGATCTTTGGCAGCTTGATCGGCCCGCCTTCGCGGTCGAGATGGCCGGCCAGCCTGCCGTCGCGCAGCACCGTCATGCGGTCGCAGATCGCCGAGGCCTCTTCCAGCCGGTGGGTGACGAACATAATGGCGACGCCATCCTTGCGCAGCCGGTCCATGATCGACATCAGCCTGTGCACTTCGGTTTCGGTCAGCGCCGAGGTCGGCTCGTCCATGATGATCAAGCGGCTCTTCAGCGATAGCGCGCGGGCGATCTCGACCAGCTGCTGTTCGGCCACCGACAGAGCGGAAACCGGCGTCGCCGGGTCGAGATCGAGGCCGACACGAGCGATGATCGCGCGGGAATCTTCCTCCATTCGCCGCCAGCTGACCAGCCCGAACCGGCCGAGCGGTGCGCGGCCGATGAAAATATTCTCCGCCACGGTCAGCGTCGGGATCAGGCTCAGTTCCTGGTAGATGGTAACGATGCCGTGGCGTTTCGCATCCTGCGGATTGTGCGGATTGAATTCGACGCCGTCGAAGACGATGCGACCGCTGGACGGCGGCATCACGCCGGACAGGATCTTGAGCAGCGTCGATTTGCCGGCGCCGTTCTCGCCGAGCAGGCCGAGTATCTCGCCGGGGCGGACTTCGAGCGAAACGTCGTTCAGCGCGGTGACGCCGGCAAAGCGCTTGGTCACGCCCTCGACGGTGAGCAGGGCGGGGGAGGGTGAAGGCGCAGTGGCTTCAGTCGCGGGCAAAGGTTGCTCCCAATTTGCGATTGGCGGGACAGCACCCCCCTCTGGCCTGCCGGCCATCTCCCCCTCAAGGGGGGAGATTGGCAGCTTCATTGGCCTCGCTTCTTCTGCAAGATCGAAAATTAGCGAAAGCCCGGGTAACATCCAATCTCCCCTTGAAGGGGGAGATGGCCGGCAGGCCAGAGGGGGGTGCTGTCCCGCCGGCTTCGCCTACTTCGTCTCGCCCAGCCTCTCCGCCTTGTCGAGATTGTCCTTGCCGATGACGATCGGCGTCAAAAGCACCAGCTTTTCCTTCGGCTCGGTCTTGTCCCTGGCGTAGGCGACCGCGATCTGCACGGCGGTGCGCGACTGCTCGCCGGGGAATTGCTCGACCGTGCCGGCCAGCTTGCCGTCGCGCACAGCGACCAACGCTTCGGGAAGCGCGTCGAAGCCGTAGATCTTGACGTCGGTGAAGTTGCGCGCCGCGCAGGCTTCAACCGCGCCAAGCGCCATGTCGTCATTGGCGCAGATGATCGCGTCGGGCTTGCCGTTGGCGGCAAGGCCGGCCTCGGTGACGGACAGCGCCTCGGCGCGGGCGAAGTTGGCGGTCTGCTCGAAGATGATCTGGTACTTGTCCTTCATGGGATCAAGGACGTTGTGCACACCCTTGTTGCGGTCGATCGCCGGGCCGGCACCGGGCTGGCCCTGCAGATGGAAGATCTTGGCGCCGTTCGGGAACGCCGCCACCATGGCCTGTGCTTCGGCCTCGCCGCCCTTGACATTGTCGGCGCCGACATGGGCGAGGATGCCTTCGACGCCCTCGACGCGGCGGTCGATAGTGACGACGGGAACGCCGGCCTTCACCGCTTCCTCGATGGCTGGGGCCAGCGCGTTGACGTCGAGCGGCGAGATGACGATGGCGTTGACCTTTTGCACCAGTGCCGCCTCGATGTCGGCGGTCTGCTTGGGCGCCGAATTCTGGCCGTCGCTCTCGACCAGGTTGACGCCTTGCGCCTGCGCCTCAGCCTTGATCTGGTTCAGCATGTGCACGAAGAACGGAAAGCCGAGGCTCGGCACCGAACCGAGGATGGTCAGCTTGTCCTGGGCGAAAGCCAATTGCGGAGCGGCCAGCGCCAAGGCGCCCATCGCCGCGGTCGACAGCAGGAATTCACGTCTGTTGATCAATTTAGTCTCCTCCCAGATGAGCGCATGACCCCGAAACCGGAATGGGTTTTCCGGAAGGTTCCTTGCGTCGATTCAAAAATGGAGTGTCCTTCGAGCGCCCAACTCGTGTTTGAAGGGACGCAACGGCGCTCCAGCCGGTCCACCGCGACGTTCTCCTCCGCTCGGTGCCTGCCGGCGGATGCTAGCCAAGGCCGGAGCTTTGCGCAAGAACGGGAGAAGGCAAGACCTACCGATCGATCATCACCATGGTGCGCTCGCCGTAGCGCGGACCGGCGACCTTGCCCGGCGCCAGCGCGTCGTCGAGCACCTGCATCTCGGCGGCGTCGAGCCTGATCGAAGCCGCGGCGACGTTCTCCTCGAGATATTTTCTGCGCTTGGTGCCGGGGATCGGCACGATGTCGATGCCGAAGTCGCTCCCCTTGTGGAGCAGCCAGGCCAGCGCGATCTGGCCTGGCTTGACGCGCTTGGCCGCGGCGATGTCGAGTACCGTGGCTGCCGCCTGCATGTTGGCGTCATAGTTGGCGCCCTGGTAGCGCGGATCGCCGCGCCGGTAATCGCCCTCTGGATAGTCTTCGGCGCGCCTGACATCGCCGGTGAGAAAACCGCGGCCGAGCGGCGAGAACGGCACCAGGCCGATGCCGAGCTCCTTCAGCAGGGGAATGATTTCCGGCTCGAGATTGCGCTCCCACAGCGAGTATTCGCTCTGCACTGCCGACACCGGATGCACGGCATGCGCCCGGCGGATATTGGCGGCGCCGGCCTCCGAGAGGCCGAAGAAGCGGACCTTGCCCTGAGCAATCAGCTCGCCGACAGCACCCGCCACCTCCTCGATCGGTACCGCCGGATCGACGCGGTGCTGATAGAGGAGGTCGACGTGGTCGCTGGCTAGCCTCCTCAGCGAACCTTCGACAGCCTCGCGGATATGCTCCGGCCGGCTGTCGCGCTCGGTGCCGACTTGCTTGCCGTTTTCGATGCGAAAGCCGAATTTCGTCGCGATCGTCACCTCATCGCGCCGGCCCTGCAGCGCGCGGCCGAGCAGTTCCTCGTTAGCGTGCGGCCCATAGACTTCCGCAGTGTCGAGGAAGGTGCAGCCGAGTTCGATGGCGCGGTGCAGCGTGGCGGTCGATTCCGCCTCGTCGGCCTGGCCGTAGGACTGGCTCATGCCCATGCAGCCGAGGCCGATCATGGAAACCTGCAGCCCCTGGCCGCCGAGTTTGCGTGTCGTCAACGTCATGTGAAGTTCTCCAGGTCAGCATCGCGTTCCAAGCCGCCACGTTCAATATAGCGCGCCGGCTCGGTTTCCACAGAGCCAGAGACGCCACCGCGCGAGGGCTCGCAGCGGCCGCCAAATTGACAGCCGACCCGCTCTCGGCCATCCTTAGGCATGCCGCCTTGCGGCTTTGTGCGTGAGTAACCAGCATGGCCAGTTCCGTCACCAGCCAGAAATCCAAGCGCGCCGCGGTGCGCAAGGCGCTCGACCGCCACAAGGTCTACATCACCGCGCAGCGTTTTTCCGCCGGCGGCTACAGTGCGCGGGTGCTGGTCGACGGCGAGGCCTATTGGGTCGACGAATTCCGGCTCAGCCAGCTGCAGCAGGGCCTGTCGCCGGCCGAGCTCGAATTGACGCCGGCCACCGACGATTGAGCGGCGTGACCTCCCATCCTTCGTCATCCCAGGGCGGAGCAGGAGCGAAGCGACGTCGCGGAGACCCTGGGATCCATGCCGTGACATTGGAGCGCCGCTGCGATGGGATTTTGATGCTGCGTTCGTTGCTTTTGCCCACCACCTACGCCTAGTCCATGCCAGCTCCTTCGAAGCTCAAGGCCTATCGCGCCAAGCGCGAGTTCACGAGGACGCCGGAACCGGCCGGTGGCCTGGCTGCCGGTGAAGGCAACCGCTTCGTCGTCCACAAGCACCACGCCACCGCCGATCACTATGATTTGCGCCTGCAGGTCGGCGACGTGCTGAAGAGCTGGGCGGTGCCGCGCGGCCCGTCGCTGAACCCGGCCGACAAAAGGCTGGCGGTCGAGACCGAGGACCATCCGCTCGAATATATCGATTTCGAGGGCGTCATTCCCGAAGGCGAATATGGCGGCGGACCGATGATCGTCTGGGACACCGGCGTCTGGGCGCCGATGGACGACGTCGAAAAGAGCCTGCGCACCGGCTCCTTCAAGTTCCGGCTCGCCGGCGAGAAGCTCAATGGCGGCTGGATGCTGACGCGGCTGAAACCGAAGCCCGGCGAGGATGAGGGCAAGAAGAACTGGCTGCTGTTCAAGGAGCGCGATCTCGCCGCCGATGCCACGCTCGACATACTGGAAGCCCGGCCGGAAAGCGTCAAATCCGGCCGTCGTATTGAGGAACTGGTGGCACCGCCGAAGCCTGCCGCCAAACCTGCCAAGCCGGTGGTGCTGAAACCCGGCGCTTTGCCGGGCGCCGTCAAGGCGCCCCCGCCTTCCCGGATCGAGCCGCAGCTGGCGACCTCCGTGGCCAAGCCGCCGGACGGTGAGGATACTGGGGAGGAATGGCTGCACGAGATCAAGTTCGACGGCTACCGCACCATGGCGCACCTGGCCGACGGTGCGGTCAGGCTGATCACCCGCGCCGGCCTCGACTGGACGAAGCGCTATGGCGACCTGCCGCTTGCCTTCGCCAGGCTGCCGTGCCGGGAGGCGATCATCGACGGCGAGGTCGTCGCGCTCGACGCCAAGGGCATCAGCCGCTTTGCCCTTCTGCAGGACGCGCTGGCCGAAGGCGCCGGCAACAAGCTCCACTTCTACGCTTTCGACCTCGTCTATCTCGACGGCTGGGACCTGACAAAAGCGCCGCTTCGGCGGCGCAAGGCGCTGCTTTCGCAACTTCTGTCCGGTCTCGGCGCCAACTCCGCCATCCAGCTCAGCGATCATGTCGAAGGCGACGGCCAGGCGCTCTATGACCAGGCATCCGAGATGGGGCTGGAGGGTGTGGTGTCGAAACGCGCCACGGCGATCTACCAGAGCGGCCGCACCAAAACCTGGACCAAAACCAAGGCGCTCCAGACCGGCGACTTTGTCATCGCTGGCTACACCGTCTCCGACGCGGCCGAGGGACTCGCTGCACTTGGCCTCGGCGAATTCGAAGACGGCGAGCTGCACTATCGCGGCAAGGTCGGCACCGGCTTCGATGCCGCGACCGCAGGCGAATTGCTGGCGCGGCTGGAGCCGTTGCGGGCCGGTGCATCCGCGCCCGAGGGCGTTCCGCGCGAGATCATGCGCGAGATGAACTGGGTGCGGCCGCTGCTTTCGGCGCATATCCATTACGCCAACCGGACCACCGACAATGCGCTGCGCCATGCCGTGTTCCGCGGCCTGCGTGACGTCGGCCTGTCGACGCCGGTTTCGGCCAAGCGCAAGCGGCTGATCGCCGAGGCCGACCTCGCCACAATCTGGGTGACCAACCCGACGCGGCGGCTGTTCGGCAAGACCGGCCCGACCAAGCTCGATATCGCCGTCTATTACGCGCTGGTCGGCGATTTCATGCTGCCGCACATTCTCGGCCGGCCGGTCTCGCTGGTGCGCTGCCCGACCGGCAAGCCGCAGGACTGTTTCTTCCAGCGCCACGCCTTCACCGGCATGCCGTCCTCGGTGGCGACCTTCGAGGCGACGAATTCGGAGGGCGAGACCAAATCCTATCTCTCGGTGGAAGACGCCAAGGGATATCTGGCTCTGGCGCAGTTCGGCGTCGTCGAGTTCCACACCTGGGGCACCCATCGCACGCGGCTCGACAAGCCGGACCTGATCGTTTTCGACCTCGACCCGGGCGAAGGGATCGCCTGGCGCGAGGTGGTTGAGGCGGCGGTGCACATTAAGGGCGAGCTGGAAGCGCTAGGGCTGGTGCCGTTCGCCAAGACCTCCGGGGGGCACGGCATCCACATCACCGTGCCGGTGACGCAAAAGCAGAACTGGAAGAAACTGCACCAGGCGACCAGCGCCATCTCCACGCATCTTGCCGCCACCGCGCCCGACACTTTCACCACCACCATGGGCAAGGACAACCGCAAGCGGCGCATCTTCATCGATTTTCACCGCAATGCGCGCGGCCACACCTCGGCGGCTCCCTATTCACTGCGCGCCCGCACCAATTTGCCGGCCTCGACGCCGGTCAGCTGGAGCGATCTGGAATCCATCGATGCTCCGCAGGATCTGAATTATTCCTCGCTGCCGGGCCTTCTGGCGACGTCAGGCGACCCTTGGGCCGACATGGAAGATTTCGCCAGGGATTTGCCGGCGATAGGCACCGCGACGTAGTTCTGCGAGCGCGGCCCAGACTCCATCGACGCTCCGGAAAATTTGAATTATTCTTCGCCACGGACCTCTTGCCTGCAGGCGGCTCCCAGCGGAGGAAGATTTCGCTAGGGATTTGCCGGTATTGTAAGGGGCAATGTAGGATTTCGGCAGCCGCATTCGTCCTCCGGACGAAACAGCGCTGCGAACAGTTCGACAGCACAAGGCCGCGTAGGAGTATTTCATGGCGCCCAGGGCAAGTTGGAAAGGTTACCTCAAGCTCAGTCTGGTCAGCTGTCCGGTCCGGCTCTATCCGGCGACCAGTGCCAGCGAGCGCATCAGCTTCAACCAGCTGCACAAGAAGACGCACAACCGCATCAACATGAAGCCGGTCGACCCTGAACTCGGGTTGGTCGAGCGTTCGGACCTGGTCAAGGGCTACGAATACGAGGACAAGCAATACATCATCATCGACGATACCGATCTCGACGCGGTGCGCATCGAATCCAACCATACGATGAACATCGAGGCCTTTGTCGACGAGCGTTCGGTCGACGTCATCTACCAGGACGCGCCCTATTACCTGGCGCCGGATGGCGCAATGGCCGAGGAGACCTTTGCCGTGTTGCGCGAAGCGATGCGCAAATCCGGCAAGCTGGCGATCGCCCGCCTCGTGCTGTCCAGCCGCGAGCGCGTGGTGACGATCGGCGCGCGCGAGAACGGCATGTTCGTCTGCACCTTGAGGAATCCGAACGAAGTGCGTGGCACGGCTGAATATTTCGGCAATATCCCGGCCGGAAACCCCGATCCGGAAATGCTGCAATTGGCCGAAGCGCTGATCAAGCAGAAGGAAACCACCTTCGATCCGAAGAATTACGAGGACCGCTACGAGATCGCGTTGATGACGATGATCCGCGAGAAGCTCAAGGGCCACAAGCCGATCATCGCGGCGGCGCCTGAGCGCGGCAACGTCATCAATCTCATGGATGCGCTGAAGGCGAGCCTGTCGCAATCGGCCAAGCCGCCGGCCAAATCGAAGAGCAAGGCCGATGAAACGGCCAAGCCTGCGGCGAAATCCGCCAAGGCCGGCGCTGGCGCGGCCAAGGAAAACCCGCTCAAGGCGAACCTTCTCAAAGCCGTCGGCAAGAGCAAGGCGTGACGGCTCTTGCCGGCACGGTCTTCGGCATCGTCGGCGCGCTGGCGGCCTTTCCGCTCAGGCTGGCGGCGCGCGAGGTCGCGCGCCAGCACGGCCAGTTGCGGCGCGGCGTCACTCGGCGCACCACGCATGTCGTGTTGGGCCGCATGTTGCTCGCCAGGGCCGGCGACATCGAGATCGAGCGCCGCGTCGCTGCGGAACGTGCAGCCGGGCGCAGGCTGGTCAGCGAGAACGGCTTCCTGCGGCTGCTCGGGTTGATGAAGGCACCGGAAGCCTCGACGCTGTCGCGGCAGTCGCTGATCGATCAGTCGCGGCTGACCGGCGCCGATCTCGACCTTTTGTCGCTGTTCGACGCCTTCGAGCATGATTGCGAACCGTATTCCTTCCGCGACCTGATCCTCGCCCGCAAATATGCCGGGCTGGTCGCCGGCGGCGCCTCATGGGGGGCGATCGTGCGGTCGGTGCATCGCTCCGGCCCGATCGCCTCGCTCACCGCCAAATCGCTCAATGTCGGCTCGCAGCACGGGCGGGCCGACGCGATCTATCTCGAGGGCGGCCAGAGCGAAGTCAACGGCCAGCTGCTGTTCGATCTGGGAACGCAGGATGACGACACGCTGGAAGAGCTGTTCGCCGATGCCGAGGCGGCGGAAGAGGCTGAAGACCACGAGCAGGCCGCGGCACTCTACCAGCGCTGCCTAGCCATCGACCCGAGCGATGCCATCGCCGCCTTCAACCGCGCCAACTGCCTGCGCGCCTCCGGCCACGCGGCCGAGGCGGCGCACGACTATGCCCGCGCCATCAAGTGCGACCCGGTGTTCGTCGAGGCATGGTTCAATCTGGCCGGGCTGATGAGCGAAGAGGGGCGGGTGGCGTCGGCTCGGCGGCATCTGCTGAAGGCGATTTCGCTAGATGCGAAGTACGCCGATGCGGTGTTCAACCTTGCGAGGCTGGAGTTCGACGCCGGCAATCTAGCCGAAGCGCGGCGGAACTGGGCGCGCTACCTCGAACTCGACGCGGATTCCGAATGGGCACGTATGGCGGCCAAGGGTATCCAGTTCGTCGATTTGCAGCTGGCGCGGATGTCGGCGGGTTAGGGCTTCATTTGGTCGCGCTTGAACACCCCCCTCTGTCCTGCCGGACATCTCCCCCGCAAGGGGGGAGATCGGCAGCTTCTCCTTACCGCCCGCCTTCCAACGTTGGTGATTGGCGAAAGCGATGGCGACATCCAATCTCCCCCCTTGAGGGGGAGATGGCCGGCGGGACAGAGGGGGGTGCGAAGGAACTCGGCCTTCATCTGCGGGCCACCCCATGACGACCTTCCTCTTCGATGGCCCCGACACTGCCCCAATCACCATCTTGCTCGCCCACGGCGCCGGGGCGCCGATGGACTCTGCCTCGATGACCGCGACGGCAAAAGCGCTGGCCGAGGCCGGCTTCCGCGTTGCGCGCTTCGAGTTCCACTACATGGCGGCCCGCCGCTACGGCCATCGCAAGCCGCCGCCGCGCGCCGAGACGGTTAACCCGGAATATATCAAGGCAATCGCCGATCTCAGGGCGAAGGGCGTGAAGGGTCCGCTCATCATCGGCGGCAAGTCGATGGGCGGACGCGTCGCTTCGATGATCGCCGACGAGATGTTTTCAAAGGGCGAGATTTCAGGGCTGCTGTGTCTCGGCTATCCCTTCCATCCGCCGGACAAACCGACGCAGCTTCGGACAAAACACCTCGCCGACCTCAAGACGCCGACATTGGTCTTCCAGGGCACGCGCGACGAGTTCGGGACCAAAGACGAGGTCGCGACCTATGCTCTGTCCGACGCAATCGAGATCTTCTGGCTGGAAGACGGCGACCATGATCTGAAGCCGCGCAAAAACATCTCCGGCTTCTCCACCGCCGATCATCTGAAGACGCTGGCTGATGCAGTGAAGGCGTGGACCGAACGGATCGTGCGCTGAAGCAGGCCGATGAAGATCGCCACCTTCAACGTCAACAACATCAACGGCCGGCTGCCAAACCTGCTCGCATGGCTGGCCGCCGCCAAACCCGACATCGCCTGCCTGCAGGAGCTCAAGGCCAGGCAGACGCAGTTTCCGCGCACCGCGCTTGCGGCGGCCGGCTACGGGGCGGTGTGGGTCGGGCAGCCGACCTGGAACGGCGTCGCCATCCTTTCGCGTGGCTCGGAGCCGGTGCTGACCCGCGAGGCGCTGCCCGGCGACGACGGCGACCAGCAGGCGCGCTACATCGAAGCGGCGGTCAACGGCATCGTCGTCGCCTGCCTCTACGCGCCGAACGGCAATCCGCAGCCCGGCCCGAAATTCCAGTACAAGCTGGCCTGGCACGAAAGGCTGGAGACGCATGCGGCGCAGTTGCTCGACACCGGCCTGCCGGTGGTGCTGGCCGGCGACTACAACATCGTGCCCGAGCCGCGCGACATCTACCCGACCCGCTCCTATGACGACAACGCGCTGGTGCAGCCGGAAAGCCGGGCATCGTTCCAGCGGCTGCTCGACCAGGGCTGGCTTGATGCGCTGCGCAAGAAGCACCCGACGGAGACGCTCTACACATTCTGGGACTATCGCCGCAATCGCTGGCCGCGCGATGCCGGCCTGCGCCTCGACCATATCTTGCTCAGCAAGAAGCTGTCGCGCCGGCTGGTAGCGGCGGGCATCGACCGCGACGTGCGCGGCGAGGTCGGCGCCAGCGACCACGCGCCGGTCTGGCTGGAGTTGAAGTGAGGCACGAAAGCTGGCGCCGCCTTTCCGGGCGGCAACCAGTCAGGTTGGCCGCGCCGCTTCGCGGGCGAACGCCTCGATCAAAGGGGCGTATCCCTCAAGGTCGGGCTGAGTAGCGAAACTGTAGGTAGCGGCGGTCGAAGCCCAGGGCAGCTTTTCCGAAGTGAAGACTTCGACGAAGGGCACGTACCAATGGTGCTCGTCCAGCATGGTCGCGCGCACGTTGACAAGGAAATCCAGGCCATGCGGACGCGTGAACATCCAGTTCTTGCAGTGCGGGCAATAGAGCTGCCGGTGCGGGCCGTGCAGGCCGCCGACCACCGGCTCGCCTTGCGTTATGGCGAAACCGTCGCTGGGCACGGCGATGGTCAGGGAATACGCGCTGGCGCTCAGCTTCTGGCAGCCGGTGCAGTGACACGCCGTCGTCAGCAAGGGCGGCGCGCTGATGCGAAAGCGTATTCCACCGCACAAGCAACCGCCGTCCCAAGGTAGCTTCCAATCGTCCATCGCTGGCCTCGCCTTAGCCTCTGCCAGCGATCTAGCGCGCGACCGCCAAGCTGCAATCTCACCCTTGAGGGTCCCAGAAGGGAGGAGATCGGCAGCTTCACGTCCTTCCCCCAGGAATCGTGAACACCACGTCGGCGCGGCCGTAGCCGCCATCGGCGACCTCCTCGATCAGCACCATCGTGTAGGGGCGCATGCCTTCGCCGAACATCTCGACGAACAGGGCTGTGGTCTTGTGGACGAGGTCCTCCTTCTGTCCGGCGGACAGCGCGCGCTCAGGCACCTTGAAATTTGCAAACGGCATGATGTCGATTTCCTGTTGATTGTTGGAGGTAAAGTCAGACCGTGCCGCCATTGGCGCGCAGCACCTGGCCGTTGACCCAGCCGCTGTCCGGTCCGGCGAGGAACGACACCACGCCGGCGATGTCGGCGGGCTGGCCGAGCCGCCCGAGCGGGATCATCCTGGTGATCGTTTCGACCAGTGCCTCGGACTTGCCGCCGAGGAACAGTTCGGTGGCCACCGGCCCCGGCGCCACGACATTGACGGTGATGCCGCGCGGCCCGAGTTCCTTGGCCAGCACATGGGTCATCGCCTCGACGCCGGCCTTGGTGGCAGCGTAGACACCGTAGGTCGGCTGGTAGAGCCCGACCACGCTGGACGAGAAGCTGATGATGCGGCCGCCTTCGCGCAGCCGCCTTGCGGCCTCGCGCATGCCGCGGAAGACGCCGCCGAGGTTCACCGCGACCTGTTGCTCGAAACCGGCGTCGTCCGTCTGCGCGATCGGCGCGAGCTTCATGATGCCGGCATTGTTGACCAGCACGTCGAGGCCGCCAAAGGCCTGCTCGGCTGCGTCGAACAGATGCGCGACCCCCTTGGGATCACCGACATCGGCTTGAACTGCGATCGCCGTGCCGCCTGCCGCCTCGATCTCGCGCACCACCCCTTCGGCGGCTTCTGCGCCTCTGGCATAGTTGATGACGACCGAAAAGCCGTCGCGCGCCAGCCGCCTGGCAATTTCGGCACCGATGCCCTTCGAGGCGCCGGTTACCAGTGCCACCTTTCCATTCCGCGTAATCATGTCAGCTCTCCAAAATTTTTGTCGACTGAAAATAGGTGATAAATCTTGCGGGATAATCGCCCCGGGACTTGCCAACACCATTCGGATATGGCGAACAATGGCGATGGACAGTCTCGACCGGATGCGCCTGCTTGCCCGTGTGATCGAGCGCGGCAGCTTCACTGCGGCGGCCGCCGATCTGTCGATGTCGCGATCGACCGCCACCGAGGCGATCAAGGGCCTGGAGGCGCGGCTGGGGGTCAGGCTGCTCGAACGCACCACGCGCCATGTCACGCCGACGTTGGACGGCCAGGCCTATTACCAGCGCTGCCTCGCCATCCTTGCCGATGTCGAGGATGCCGAGGCAGGCTTTCAATCGGCGCAGCCGCAGGGCCTTTTGAGGATCGACGTGCATGGCTTCATGGCCCGCCATTTCATCCTGCCGCGGCTCTCCGAGTTCCTCGACCGCTATCCCGGGATCGACCTGCATATCGGCGACGGCGACCGGCTGGTCGATCTGGTGCGCGAGGGCATCGACTGCGTGCTGCGTTCCGGCGAACAGGCCGACAGCGGCATGATCGTGCGGCGGGTGGCAACATTGCGCGAAGTCACCTGCGCCAGCCCCGCCTATCTCGAAAAGCACGGCATGCCGGCAACCCCCGACGATCTCGAAGGCCATCTGATGGTCGGCTTCCGCTCGTCGCGGACCGGCGAGGTCATGCCGCTCGAATTCACCGTTGGCGGCGCGTTGCGCTATGTCAGCCTGCCCAACCGGGTGACGGTCAACGGCTCCGACACGATGGCGGAGCTGGCGCGTCTCGGCTTCGGCCTGGTGCAGGCGCCGCATTACCGCTTCGCAGGGGATTTCGCACGCGGCACGCTTGTCGAAGTGCTGCCGGATTACCCGCCGTCGCCGACTCCACTGTCGGCGCTCTACCCGCAGAACCGCCAACTCGCGCCGCGGGTACGCGTGTTCATCGACTGGGTGACCGGGATTTTTGGCGAGGATGGGACATCGGGCCGGGTGTGATCGTGCACCGGGCCGCCGGCTACTTTGCGAAGGGCGATCGGAACGAGATATGCCGTGACGGGCGGGGTTGGGTGAGGACCTAAGCTGCGCTCTCGCTGCGTTCGCGTCCAAGGGCCGGCAAACTGTAGGAGATCACCGACATCGTTGCGCTGATCGAAGCGAGGGAAGCCGAAAGCCGATGGTCGCGGAACGTACAAAAACGGACCGCGCCTCACGTTCACGATGGAAAATTCGGACAGTTAGCCGACAACTCGGCCCATGCTCGATCCAATTCGAGTTTCGATTGGGTCTTTTCAATGCTTTTCGCGGCAGCGTTGTCGATGAAGTTGCTTTCGATCCGCATGACTCGAAAATGTCCACCTGACGGCCGCTGATAGAGGACAATATAGCCGCAGTAACGATCGATGTTTTCAAACTTCGCCGCTATGTCGACCGCGGCATAAACGCCAGGAAAGGCAGCGTTCGCTGGGTCCTTCAACCACGTGAATTTGAGTAGCCGGCGCTCGCGCACAGCGCCGGCTTGAGAATGAAAATCTTTACTTTGCTCCACGAAGGCGTTCGATGGGATCGAAGCTTTCGCGGTATCAGTCATCATTTCGTATGCCCGCCCATACTCTTGGTTATCGAGCGAAAGGAAATAGCGACCAACCGTTTCCGTTGCATCTCGAACCGCGTCCTCCGAGGGCGTCCACTCTTGCGATTGTGCGGGTAGGATCGCAACCAACACCGAAGTCACGATCGCAAGGAAAGCTACGGCTGCATGTGTCATGGGAATTTCGTCGCAGGAGCTTGCCACGAATGCAATCCGGTCACGGCCGATAGCCAGAATTTCGAACTGACCCACATCCCAATAGCGCGCTATGTTAGCGCTGCTGCAAGCGGACTGTCACGGAACTCCAGCCACCTGCCATTGCGCTGCGCGTCATCGCGGCCCTGATCCTTGATCAGCTCCGCCCTCGTGCTATAAAAAGCTATGTCAGGGACCAGCCCCGCGGCCACTGCGCCGCTCATCGTGATCGATCTTCAGACCGGCATGTTCGACGGCGTTGCCGAACCGCCGATCCATGATGCCGACGGCATGGTTGCCCGGACCCGCGCGCTGATCGAATGGGCACGGCGGAGCGGGCGCAAGATCGCCTTCATCAGGCACGACGGCCCGCAGGGCGATCCTCTGGCGCCGGGTGAGCCGGGCTGGCCGGTGTGGCCGGCGCTCGGCCAGGCCGAGGACGAGCCGATTTTCGCCAAGCGTGTCGGCGACGCGTTCAGCAATGCCGCGCTTGCAGAATGGGTAGTCGGGCAGGGCGCCGGCGAGGTCATTCTGATCGGCGCGCAGACCGATTTTTGCGTGGCGGCCACGGTGAAGGGCGCCTTTGCGGCGGGCCTGGGCGTCACCGTGGTTTCCGACGCCCACAGCACGCTCGACACCACCAGCGAGACCGCGGCGGAGATCATCGTCCGGCACAATGCGGCATTTGCCGCCGCCGGGGTCAAGCTGGCGACGACAAAGGCCCTTACCGATAGCTGATCGCCGGCTCATTCGGCAGGGCTACTTAAGCCAAGACTCGTATGCGGCCCATTCCGTCGTATTCCCATTCGAAGCGTTTTCGTAATGCGCGGACGCTTTCCTTCCACGTTGTTCCTTCGCATTTATCGAGAATGTTGAGGAGGCTTTGTTTGAGACTGGGCCAGTCAAACTCTTCGACGAAGATGACCGCGCGCCGATTGAGATTTATCTGGTCTCTGATCTGGTTAGCGATGACGTACACCTCGAAGTAATCGCTTCCAATATCCTCGTCCCACCCGATCGCCAGGGTTAGTGCTAGAGCGAAGCTCTTGGGATCCGTCGGCCGCCACTGTTCCAGTATTTTCTCGCTGTCCGGGATTTTCATGCCGGAGCGGATTTCCTGCTCGGTACACCCCTCGCTGATCAGGCTTTCCGTAACAAGATGACCGTTTTTCAATATTGGACCGAGATTCCCTGCGCTAACGCCTCTCAACCTCAGCCGGGATGGATAGACGATATTTGACATGGCCGTCTTTGCAAGCTTGCAATCACCGCAAGGTAGTGACCAATTCTCGGCCGGGCAATCGATGTCCATCGACCCTGAAGGCTTTGGGCGATTTGGCGCAGGCGTTCATGATTTGCAGGCTTCCTCTGAGGGGGCCGATCGCGTAAGGCGCGGGGAAAATCCCTGAAGCCTCGCGTGGAAGCATGATACGTCTCGAAAATATCAGCAAGCAGAACGGCCGGCAGATCGTCTTCATCGAAGCCTCCGCCGCGTTGCAGAAGGGCGAGAAGGTCGGGCTGGTCGGGCCTAACGGCGCCGGCAAGACGACGCTGTTTCGCATGATCAACGGCGAGGAGCAGCCCGACGAGGGCCAGGTCTCCGTCGATCGCGGCGTCACCATCGGCTATTTCAGCCAGGATGTCGGCGACATGGAAGGCCGCAGCGCCGTTGCCGAAGTGATGGACGGCGCCGGGCCGGTGAGCGAAGTGGCGGCCGAGATGCGCGAGCTCGAGCACGCCATGGGCGACCCCGATCGCGCCGGTGAGATGGACGAGATCATCGCCCGCTACGGCGAGGCGCAGCACCGCTTCGAGGAGCTCGACGGCTATGCGCTGGATGGGCGGGCTCGCGAGGTGCTGGACGGGCTCGGCTTCAGCCAGGAGATGATGGACGGCGACGTCGGGAAACTCTCCGGCGGCTGGAAGATGCGCGTCGCGCTGGCCAGGATACTTTTGATGCGGCCCGACGCCATGCTGCTCGACGAGCCGAGCAACCATCTCGACCTGGAAAGCCTGATCTGGCTGGAGCAGTTCCTGAAGAACTATGACGGCGCGCTGCTGATGACCTCGCACGACCGCGAGTTCATGAACCGCATCGTCAACAAGGTGGTCGAGATCGACGGCGGTTCGCTGACCGCTTACTCCGGCAACTACGAATTCTACCAGCAGCAGCGGGCGATTGCCGATCGGCAGCAGCAGGCGCAGTTCGAGCGCCAGCAGGCGATGCTGGCCAAGGAGATCGCCTTCATCGAGCGCTTCAAGGCACGTGCCTCGCATGCCGCCCAGGTGCAGAGCCGGGTGAAGAAGCTGGACAAGATCGACCGGGTCGAGCCGCCCAAGCGGCGCCAGAAAGTGTCGTTCGATTTCCAGCCGGCGCCGCGCTGCGGCGAGGACGTGGTGACGCTGAAGAACGTGCACAAGGGCTATGGCAGCCGCTCGATCTACGAGGGGCTGGATTTTCAGGTGCGTCGCCGCGAGCGCTGGTGCGTGATGGGCATCAACGGCGCCGGCAAGTCGACGCTGCTGAAGCTGGTGGCTGGCGCTTCCGAGCCGGATAATGGCACGGTGGCGCGCGGCCCGAGCGTCAAGATGGGCTATTTCGCCCAGCACGCCATGGAAGTGCTGGAGGGCGAGCGCACCGTGTTCCAGACGCTGGAAGACGCGTTTCCGCAGGCCGGCCAGGCGCCGCTCAGGGCGCTGGCCGGCTGCTTCGGCTTTTCCGGCGACGAGATCGAGAAGAAATGCCGCGTGCTGTCGGGCGGCGAGAAGGCGCGGCTGGTGATGGCACTGATGCTGTTCGATCCGCCCAATTTGCTGGTGCTGGACGAGCCGACCAACCACCTCGACATCGCCACCAAGGAGATGCTGATCACGGCACTGTCGCAGTACGAGGGGACCATGCTGTTCGTCTCGCATGACCGGCATTTCCTGGCGGCGCTGTCGAACCGGGTGCTGGAACTGACGCCCGAGGGGATTCATACCTACGGCGGCGGCTATACGGAGTATGTCGAGCGCACCGGGCAGGAGGCGCCGGGGTTGAGGAGCTGAGGCGCGGACCCAGCTCTGCCGCTCGATTCCTGAGGCTAAGCACGAGCTGTTCAGCCGTGTATCGCAATTTCGCGCAGCGGATCGCCGCCGTCGATGAACAGCCGGCCTTGCGCGGTCAACACAGCGCCGAGCCGTTGCAGGGCGATTTTTCCCGCTTCGGGATGACGACCGTCCAGCGCGCCGACGCGCACCGCAACGGCAATGTCGAAGCGCTTCTCGTCGGCCTCCAACTCGAAATCTTCGATCGCGACCTGGCGAAGACTCAACCGGCCTGCCGCAATCTCGGCGCGCGAGGCGGCTCCGGCCTGTGCGATGGCCTTGGCGGAGCGATCGATCGCCAGCACATGCCCGCCGCCGATCCGGCGCGCGATCTCGCGCGCCGCAGCACCTGGTCCGCAGCCGATCTCCAGCACGCGCATGCCCGGCCGCAAAGGCAGCGCGTTGATGATCGCCAAAAGCCTTGGCGACAAGTCGTTCGCCATTCCCTGTTCTCCAGCTTTTTCGCGATCCGAGATTAGCGACCGCGGCCGGCGACGGGAAGAGACGCGGACATCGCCGATGCATTCACCCAGCTGCCGGGTCGAGGAGGGACATGATCAACATCGAAGAGAACTGGTCGGTCGCCTCAATTGCGGCGGCCGAGCGGCCCGGCGTCGTTGACCTGAGGGGTAGGGAGGGACTGGCGCCGAGCCTAACCGGTGGGGGGTAGATTACCGGCCGTTTATGTGTATACGCTCAAGCTAATATAAGAGCAAGCTAATGTTATGCGTCAGCGGGCGGGACGTTGGTTTCTGATCAGTGGACGGCCGCCGCCTCCTGGCCGCGCACTCCAACCGGCCCAACACCGCTTATTGCCTTCAAGTCGTGGCTCCAATGCTGTACCCAGCCCGAATTCAAGGAGCCTCCATGACCTCACATCCCGACATCCCCGACGCCAGCATGGCCGTCGATGCGGCCGGCATGACAGCCGATGACGAGCGTGCCGACGAGGCGGATGCCGCATGGCAGGACGATGTTCGCGAGGGCGTGCGGCACATAGGCGATCTGGATTCCCTGCCGCTGTCGCCTGCCGAGCGCGCGGCGGCCGAAGCCGCGGCCATGCGTCACAAGGTTCGCATTCCCAAGGCCTATCTCGACCTGATCGACTGGAGCGACCCGGCCGATCCGATACGGCTTCAGGTCATCCCGTCGCCCAATGAACTGACGGAGCAGGAGGGCGAGCTCGACGATCCGATCGCCGACCACGCCTTCAGTCCGGTGCCGAGATTGACGCATCGCCATGCCGACCGGGTTCTGCTGTTCCCGACCTATCAATGCGCGGTCTATTGCCGGTTCTGCTTTCGCAAGGAGTCGCTGACCTCGATCGGCCGGGGTTTTTCGCGCGAGGCGCTGGAGCCGGCGTTCGCCTACATCGAGTCCCATCCGGAAATCCGCGAGGTGATTCTGACCGGCGGCGATCCGCTCTCCCTGCCGGACAAGGCGCTGACGGAAATCCGCGCCCGCGTCGAGGCGATCCAGCATGTGCGGCTGTTGCGCATCCACACCCGCGTGCCCGTGGCGCTGCCCTCGCGCGTCACCGGCGGGCTGGTTCAAGCCTTGCAGGGCCGGCTGATGGTCACGGTCGTCACCCATTTCAACCATCCGCGCGAGATCACCGAGGCGACCGAGCGGGCCTGCCGTACTTTAAGGCAGGGCGGCTTCGTGCTGCTGAACCAGAGCGTTCTGCTGAAAGGCGTGAACGACACGGTCGAGGTGCTGGAAGAGCTGTGCCGCGAGCTGATGTACCGCCTTGGCGTCAAACCCTATTACCTGCACCACGGCGATCTCGCGCGCGGCATGGCGCACCGGCGCACCACGATCGCCGAGGGCCAGGCGCTGGTCAGCGCCTTGCGTGCGCGCCTGTCGGGCATCTGCAACCCCGTCTATGTGCTGGACCTGCCGGACGGCGGAGGGAAAGTGCCGCTCGGCCGGTCCTATCTCGAGGCGCGGGACGGGGAGACGTGGCAGATACGTGGGCTTGATGGGGTTGTGAGGGCGTACAGGGAGGTTGCTGGGGAGTAGGGGACGCGCAGCCACCGAACCGTCGAGGTCGCGTTCAGCTTATGTAGTAATGTCCCATATAGATATCATGGTCTAGACAGGACATGTTCGGTTCTGGGAATGTGCATTGGACGTTCCGCTAGTTTAGTCAACTAATATATATCGCCCAACTCATATCGTCGGTTTTGGGCTAGCGGGAAAACCTGCCTCCTGCTTGTACGACGGTGCCTGAGGCCACACTTTACAACCGGCTGGCAAAGCTCCCTTTTGTTGATGTCAGCCTAAATCCGGCTGGTGTTTCGATGCGGCGTTGAGGCTATAAAGCCGTTCAACCGGGCGGCCTTGAGATGCATTTCGGTCGGTCGAGAGGGGGTATGGTGATCGACGGAACGCCAAACGTGATTCTGCTGATCGGCAGCGCCCCCGATGTGGTGCGCTGCGCGGCCTGGCCCAAGCAGGCCTTCGGCAAGATCGTCGCCATCAACAATGCCTGGCGCGTGCGCCCCGACTGGGATTTCCTCGTCCATGCCGGCGATTTCCCGGCGGAGCGGATGCCGCAAGGCGATCCCCTGCAGCAGGCGCAGATCTTCAGCGCCTCGCATTACGTTCCGGCGCAAAACAGCTTTGGCGGCTTCGTCTATGCCGGCGGCACCATGTCGATGACGGCGGCCTACTGGACGATCCACAGCCAGAAGCCCGACGTGCTGGCATTCCTTGGCTGCGACATGATCTACGACCAGCCCGGCAACACGCATTTTTACGGCGTCGGCCGCGCCGACCCTTTGCGCAACGACGTCACGCTGCGCAACCTCGAGGCGAAGTCGGCCCGCCTGCTCATCCATGCGCTCCGGCGCGGGTGCCTGTGCGTCAACCTATCCGACCTGCCGCGCAGCCGGCTGATCTTCCCGCGGCTGACGCTCGACGAACTCGGCGCGCTGTCTTCCTCGCAGCTTTCGGAAATGAAGGCGGAGATGCTTGCCGGCCTGCAACTCGATCAGGCGGAGGAGGCCGACAGGATCGAGAAGGAACTCGGCTATTTCTTCGAGGACGGCATGTACTGGAAGCACCTCGACAAGCTCGACGAGAAATTCCTGGCCGATATCGACCGGCTGTGGATGGCGGCGGTGGAGGCGAGCCAGCCGAAGCTGCCAATCTCCCCCACGAGGGGGGAGATCGGCGTGGCATCCGCTTAGCTTTTGGCCGCCTCGAGCTTGTCTTGCGTCTTCGTCTCGAAATCGCTGGCGTCATGGCGCTCGTGCAGCTGCATCGAAGGCTCGCCGAAGGTGCGATTGACCATGCGGCCGCGCTTGATCGCTGGCCGGGCGTCGATGGCGTCGGCCCAGCGCTGCACGTTCTTGTACTCTTCCACCTGCAGGAACTCGCCGGAATCATCATACATGCGGCCCTTGGCCAGGCCGCCATACCAGGGCCACACCGCGATGTCGGCAATCGTGTAGTCGCTGCCGCCTAAATACTCGCTTTCGGCCAGGCGCCGGTCAAGCACGTCCATCTGCCGCTTGGTCTCCATGGCGAAGCGGTCGATGGCATATTCGATCTTCATCGGCGCATAGGCATAGAAATGGCCGAAGCCGCCGCCGAGATAGGGCGCCGACCCCATCTGCCAGAACAGCCATGACAGGGTTTCGGCACGAGCCGGCTGCTCTGTCGGCAGGAATTCGCCGAATTTTTCGGCGAGATAGAGCAGGATCGAACCGGATTCGAAGATGCGGATCGGCTTTTCGCCGCTGCGGTCCATCATGGCCGGGATCTTGGAGTTGGGGTTGACCTTGACGAAGCCGCTGCCGAACTGGTCGCCGTCATTGATCCTGATCGGCCAGGCGTCGTATTCGGCGCCGCTGTGGCCGAGCGCCAGAAGCTCCTCCAGCATGATCGTCACCTTGACGCCGTTCGGCGTCGCCAGCGAATAAAGCTGCAGCGGATGCTTGCCGACCGGCAGTTCCTTGTCATGCGTCGGGCCGGCGATCGGCCGGTTGATGCTGGCGAAAGCGCCGCCATTTGGCTTGTTCCAGGTCCAGACTTTTGGCGGCGTATATTGGTCCGTTGTGTAGTCGTTCATGTCGGGAGGCCTTTGGATTGGAAGGATTGGGGATTGGAAGGATTGGGGAGGATCTCAGGGTATCAACTTGGGTGATGGAGGAGGAACTTTGCATAGGACAGCTTCGGATAGCCGTAGGTACAGATAGGGCGGCCGGCGCTGTTGCAAAACCCCGGCGCCAACGGCGAGGCGCCGGTCCACACCAAAGCCGGCGCCGCCTCTTGCGCCTGGTCACCTGCGCCATACCTATAGCCCATATCGGCCTGCGAACCTCATATCAGCCTGCGAACATTGCCAGGAACCAAAGCATGAATATCGAGCCCCTTTTGCGATCCATCGTGGCCGTCCGCGCCACCGTCCCCGAAGACGCCTTCACGGCAGACGCGCTGGGCACCCGCCGCGAAGGCAGCGGCGTCGTCATCCGCGGCGACGGGTTGGTGCTCACCATCGGCTATCTCATCACCGAGGCCGAGGAGGTCTGGCTGGCCGACCAGGACGGCCGCGTGGTGCCCGCCCATGCGCTCGCCTACGATCAGGAATCGGGCTTCGGCCTGGTGCAGGCGCTGGCGCCGCTCGGACTGCCCGCCATTGCGCTCGGTGATGCGTCCAGGGCGAAGATCGGCGATCCCGTCGTGCTCGCCGACGGCGTCGGCCGCTCGGTGCGGGCGCAGATCGTCACCAAGCAGGAATTCGCCGGCTATTGGGAATATCTGCTCGACGAAGCGATCTTCACGGCGCCGGCCCACCCCTCATGGGGCGGCGCCGGCCTCATCGGCGCTGATGGCAGGCTGCTCGGCATCGGTTCGCTGCGCCTGCAGATGAGCCGCAACGGTGAGGTCGCCGACATCAACATGGTGGTGCCGATCGATCTGCTGCCGCCTATCCTCGACGATCTCCTGACGCGCGGCCAGGTCGCCAGGCCGCCGCGGCCGTGGCTCGGCGCCTTCTCGGCCGAGAGCGACGGCAAGGTCGTGGTGATGAGCGTCGCCGAGGGCGGCCCGGCCGCCCAGGCGGGCCTACGCCAGGGCGACGTCATCTCGGATGTCCGCGACGCGGCGGTCGACGGGCTCGCCGATTTTTATCGCAAGCTGTGGAAGAGCGGCCCGGCGGGCGCCGAGATCCCGATCCGCGTGCTGCGCGACGGCCGCGAAACCTGGCTGCGCGTCAAATCCGCCGATCGCAACAGCCTGCTGTGGAAGCCGCCGCTGCAGTGAGGCAACCGAAACCTCTCACGCTCCGCAAGCGCTGAAGCCAGTGCCTGGGGTCCACTCCGCGAACGGGATGACCTTGCCTTCGACCGATACGGTCGCGTGCCTGGTGGTGCCTTCCGCCAGCTTCTTGCTGCTTTTGCCCTTGCCGGTCAGCACATTGTAGTCGCAGTCGCCGGCAACCTTGTCGTCCATGTAATCCCAATATTCGTAGGCGAAAACGGCGACGACGAACGTGCCGTTGCGCCAGGCGAGCGTCAGCGTCTTGTTGGTCCGCTCGCTGCCGATCTCCATCGCCGGAATATAGAGCTTGATCGAGCCGTTGGGGAGCGCGGTGAGTTCGGGCTCGGCGTCGGATGTGGCGGGGCCTGGCCGATCGTAGTCCTTCCATTCCGCGTAAATCTGTTCATGCACGACCCCGGCAGGCCTGAGAAAATTGCCGTCGCGGTCCCTGAGGAACAAATGCAGGTCCATGGAATAGCCGGGCTCGGTCTCGACGATCATCGCCAGATCGGCGGCGCCATCGCCGTTCCAGTCGCCGGTCGCCGCCGTGATGATCTTCTGGGTCTCGATCGGCTCCGCCAGGGCGGCGGCCGGCAGCAACAGGACCAGACCGAATATTGTCGATCGCATG
This sequence comes from Mesorhizobium sp. M0923, assembly GCF_040319365.1. Taxonomy (NCBI): domain Bacteria; kingdom Pseudomonadati; phylum Pseudomonadota; class Alphaproteobacteria; order Hyphomicrobiales; family Phyllobacteriaceae; genus Mesorhizobium; species Mesorhizobium sp. M0923. The sequence goes on from NZ_JAMYNW010000035.1 coordinate 24,294, forward strand.
TAAATCCTCCGAGCTTGGGCAGGCCTGAGACGCACGCGCTTCTCAGGAGGCCCGGCTCTGCCGCGTCTCGGAACGGCTCGTCTCGTTGAGCAGCCGGCAGAGCGAAACCGCTTCACGACGGCTCAGGCCGATCAGCGCGATCTGCGAAAATTGCGCCGGCAGATCGTGAACGATGTCCCACACCATCCATCGTCCGTTCGGCTCCAAGACACATTCGTAGCGCAATAGTTGTTCCTGCATCCGACCCCCCGGCTTTGCTCACCGGACTGGTACAGTGTCGAGGTAAATGAGTTGTTGCGCCGCGAGAGTATTCCACGGCTATCAAAACCAGGCGTTGAATCCCGCAGCGGCGAGCCTGACACACAGCAGGCCGCCCGGCGGGCGGATCTCGACAAGGCGGCAGGGCAGGGACGCTTCTGGCGTGAGCGGCGCCGGCCGCCAACGTGGATCAGGCGTTGCGGCTCGCCATATGCGCGTCGAGCTTCCTCCTCGAGGGGCCGTAGCGCTTGATAATGGTCGCGGCCTCGCTTTGCGGTATGCCGTATTTGCGGGCAAACGCAGCGACCTCGTATGGCTCTTCGCCGGAGACCAGTTTGCGATCCTGCTTGGTCTTGGATTTGTCGTCGGCCATGGCGTCCTCCATCACATCTGGTCGTTATAGGGCTCCTTGGTCCGGCCGACCATCCTGGCCAGTTCGGCAAAGGACGGCACGCCGGTTTCGCCCTGGGCATTGTTGGCCGCCTGCAGCAGCCTGAGCGGAAAGCAGACGGCGTCGCGGTTGGACGGCGACATGTCTTCATAGAGACGCTCGTCGCTGGTCATCGCCGCCTCGGCCCGGCGCAACGCCATGTCGACTTCGTCGACCGATAACAGGCCCTTGTGGACCATCGCGTTGTTGACGGCCGCGATTGCCATCATCAGTCCTTCGAGCTGGAGATTGGCGACGTTCATCGTCTTGCGTCCTTGCCGGGCTTCTTGACGGTAGCCTTGCCGTCTGGACGGATCGCTGCGCGCGGCGGGTTCTGGCCCTCCGAATGCCGGGTCTTGTCGTCGAAATCGTCAGCCGGCCTGGTCAATCCCATGCCGCCGGGAGGTGGCTTGTTGCCGGCCGCATCCTGCGAGAATTCGTCGGCCGCGTCGGGGCTCGTCTTTGCCGGATATTTCCTCGCTCCGGTCTCGTAGCGGTTCTGGTCGTCGGCCATGTCCTGTGCTCCGGTTGCAATGAGCAGATAACTTTCATGCGACGGCAGCGGTTCCGTGGCGAAATCGACCTTGCCGGTGCCGCAGCCTTAGCAATCTGTCGGGTTTTCGTGCATTCTTGTGCATGCCAACGATGCTTCGCTCCGACGCGCCGGCAAAATGCTGCTCCTACTGCGGTGGGCGCGACCACAATTACGAGGATTGCCCGAAGCGCAAAAGCGATGCCGAACGGCAGAAGGACGCGTCAGGCAACGCCTACCAGCGCGGCGCTGCGCTGGAGTGGAAGTCCGCTAAAGCGGTTCCAGAAAAGTGTCGGCGGTTTTCCGTCCGGAACTGCGTCAAACAGACAAGCGGTTTTCAAAGCCAATCTCCATTGTCCGCCTAGCCTGGCGAGCTACCAATCGCTACCTTGCATAAACAGGTAGCGTGTTATATACAGCCATTGAATTGGAAGTTACGCATGACCGACTCGATCCAGGTGCAGTTGCGAAAAGGCGCTCTCGAGTTGTGCGTCCTGGCCGTGCTGTCGCGGGGCGAAAGCTATGGCTACGAGATCGCCAGCACGCTGGTCGCCGCTGTGAACATGGGAGAAGGCACGATCTATCCGCTGATGCGGCGGATGCAGAATGACGGCCTCGTCGCCACCCGCATCGTCGAGTCGAGCAGCGGGCCGCCGCGCAAATATTACCGGCTCACGCCGCTCGGCCAGCAGGCTTTCGAAGCTCATCGCCGCGACTGGCGCTCGCTCGCGGGCGCAGTCGACAAACTTCTTGAGGATTTGCCATGACCAGGGATGCCTTCCTGCGAAAATTGAGACTGGGGCTCGCCGGCCTGCCAACTCAGGAGATCGAGGATATTATTGGCGACTACGCCGCCCATTTCGCCGATGCCTCGGGCCGCAGCGAAGCGGAGGTCGCGGCGGCCCTGGGTGACCCGGCCAGGCTTGCCCGCGAACTCCGCGCCGAAGCTGGGCTGCGCCGTTTTGAAACTCATTGGAGCGTGTCGAACATGTTGGCGGCGACGTTCGCGCTTGCCGGCCTTGCCTTCGTCGACATCGTCTTCCTGCTGCCGCTGCTCATCACCGCGGTCGTGCTTGCGCTCGGCCTTGGCATCACGCTTGTCGCCATCGGTGCGCTGGGCATCAAGATCATTCTGACCACGCTGCTGTTCGAGCCCGGCGGCACGCTCACGGCGATGCTTGGCCGCGTCTTCATCGGCGCCGGACTGGTGTGCGGGTTCCTCGGCGGCGGCGCCCTGCTGTTGCTGGGGTCGAGCGCCGGCATACAGGTCTTCGGGCGCTATGCCCGGATGCATTCCCGTCTGACCCACCCGGACCGCAACCAGGCTTGAGCGGTGCCAAGATCGCAATTTGTCATCACGTTGAAGGAAACGGACCATGACGGGAAAACTGGCATTCGTCGCAGCGGCGGGACTGGCCGGCGCCGCGCTCTTCCTGGCCGTCGGCATCGGGCTGGCCGGGCCGGACTGGATCAACGCCGGGGGTTCATGGATTGGCGGACAATCCACCTGCGGAGCAACCACATCGACCAGAAAAGAGGTCACGCTGCCGTTCCGCAACGACGGCAGTTTCACGATCGCTTTGCCGGCTTCAGTCCGTTATCAGCCGGGTGACAAGGCCGAGGCCGTCGTCAGCGGCGAGTCGACCCTGATCGACCATGTGCGGATGGAAGGCAGCAGGCTCACCTTGGATTGCGAACCGGGCTGGTTCGCGTCCCGGTTCGATGTCAGCGTGTCGGGGCCGGCAATTTCAGACTGGAAAGTGGTCGGCAGCGGCGACCTTGCCCTGTCGCAGATCAATCAGCCCGGGCTGCAGCTGAACATCCGCGGCAGCGGCAGCGTTGCCGCAACCGGAACCGCCCAGACGGTCGATCTGGATATCCGCGGTTCGGGCACCGGCCGGCTCAGGAACCTTATCGCCCAATCCGCGCGGATCGAGATCCGCGGCAGCGGCGATGCGGAGATTACCGCACAAGCGTATGCGGACGTCACGATTTCCGGCAGCGGTGACGGCGACGTCTATGGGCACCCGACCATGCGGCGTTCGGAGGTCAGAGGCAGCGGCAGCATTACGCAGGTGCCGTAAAGCAATTTCGGCGTAGGGAATTGCCCTGGCCGGCCCGAACCACCCGGCCGGTCCGACCGGCCGGCGCGAACATCCTTCCATGTCCAGAGGATTGCAATGCCGCCACTATTGTGGGCAAAACCAGCACGGGCAATCAAGTTGGGGTGGGCAATGACCGATACGCGAGGCAATTCGGGCCGTCCGCAGGGCAAGCCGGGGACGGCGTCGATCGGTTCCGGCCTGATCGCCCTCGTCATCGTGGCGCTCGGCGTCTTTGCGCTCCTGGGATCCTGGTACACGATCGACCAGGGCGACCGCGGCGTGCTCTTGACCAACGGGGCGCTGAGCTCGGTCGTCGATCCCGGGCTGCATTTCAAGCTGCCATGGCTGCAGCGCGTCGAGAAGATCAGCCTGCGCCAGCAGGTGCTCAAATGGGGCTGCGAGAACCAGAACGATTGCAGCGGCCTGCCGGCCATGCAGGCCTATTCGCGCGACCAGCAGCCGGCGGACATGCGCGTCACCGTCAATTTCCACGTGCCGGCCGCCGAAGTCAGCAACGTCTACACCAATTACGGGTCGATCGAGGCACTGGCCGACCGTGTCATCGCCAGGAAAGCACCGCAGGAAATCAAGACGGTGTTCGGCCAGTACGACGCGGTGTCGGTGATCCAGAACCGGGCGAAGTTCAACAAGGACGTCGCCGAGGCCATTGCGGCGGTAACCGATGGCCCGGTGATGATCGACAGCGTGCAGGTCGAGAACATCGACTTCTCCGACGCCTACGAGCAGGCGGTCGAAGCCAGGATGACGGCGCAGGTCGAGGTGCAGAAGCAGGAACAAAACCTGCAGCAGGAAAAGATCAAGGCCGACATCGCCGTCACCCAGGCCAAGGGCCGCGCCGACAGCGTCAAGGCCGAAGCCGAAGCCAGCGCCTACAAGACCAGGATCGAAGGCGAGGCGACCGCGGAAGCCATCAAGGCCCGCGCCGCCGCAATCGCCAACAATCCGCTGCTGGTCGAACTGACCAAGGCGGAGAGATGGAACGGGGAATTGCCGAAGTCGATGATCCCGGGCTCAACCGTACCGTTCCTCGAACTCAGCTCGCCGGCCGCAGCATCGAACTGAGGCGCGGCATCGCGGCGCAACCAGGTCAGGGCGGCGGCGCGGTAGCCGTCCTGATGCGGTCACGGCTGAAGCACGGCGCCTCGGGCGCTTGCTTGCGTTTGCCCGAGAAAAGCCGTCAGCAGCTCCATTCCCGCCGGCCAGTCGCCGAGCCCGCTGTCGCCATTGATGTGGCCAAGCGGTCCGGCGATATGGAGATCGCTGCCCCAGCGCTCGGATTTTGCCCTGACATAGTCCAGCGAGCCGTAGGGATCGTTGGTGCTGGCGACAATCAGCGAGGGAAAGCGAAGCCGTTGTTGCGGTGTCTCGGCGAAGGCGCGGGCGGAGGAGGGGAAGGCCGGCGACGCAGGGTCCGGAACCGCAACCAGCAACGCGCCGCCGACCTCGCGGGGCGAGATCCGCTGCCAGTGCGCGACTAGCAGGCAGCCGAGGCTATGGGCGACGAGCACCGGTGGTGTCCTTGCCAGGCCTACAGCGGCTTCCAGCGCAGCCACCCAGTCGTCGAAGTCCGGCGCGTCCCAACTCGCCGGGCTGAACCGCCGCATCGCCAGGTCCGCCTGTTGCCAACGTGTCTGCCAGTGGGCTTTGCCCGATCCGCCGATGCCCGGCACAATGATGAATTCGGTCATGCGAAGCCCTTCTCTCCTGATGCAACGCGCGCAATTCTAGGTCTTCTCCCAGGCGGCGGAATGAGAGATCATCGGAAAGCAGCGAAGAAATCCGATGGATTAAAGGTGATCATGCGGAACGGCGATTATCGGCCAAGGCTCGATCCCACCGATCTGGCGATCATCGAGATCATGCAGGAGGATGCCCGCATCGGCATCTCCGAGCTTGGCCGCCGCGTCGGCCTGTCCCAGCCCGCCGCTTCGGAACGGGTGAAGCGGCTGGAGGAGCGCGGCGTCATCACCGGTTACAAGGCGGTGATCAATTCGGCAGCGCTCGGGCTCGGCACCATGGCGGTCATCCGCTTGCGCACCACGCATGAGCATATCCAGGCCTGCCTGAAGAAGTTCGCCCAGTTGCCGGAGGTGATCGAGGTACTGCGGGTGACCGGCGAGGACTGTTTTCTGGTCAAGGTCGTGGTCCCGTCACCGCCCGACCTTGAAAGCATCGTCGACAGCATCGGCCACTACGGCACGGTGACGACAAATGTGGTTCTGCGCGCCGAGCCACCGAAGCGGCTGGGGCGCGAATTGGTGACGAGGGCCTGACCGGGGCGCCGCCCCGCCGCCCGTCTATCGCTTTGTCTGCGTATGCCCGACGGCATTGGCGAACGAGATGCCGCCCTTGATCTCGCGCATCGCCATCGAGGTGATCGTGCGCCGCACGCCGGGTAACCGGCTGAGCTCCTCGCGCAGCATCCTGTCGAGCGCCATCATGTCGACGGTGACGATCTGCAGGAGATAGTCGGCCTCGCCTGTCGTGGCGTGGCAGCGGCGGATCAGCGGATGCTTCTGCACCGCCGCCTCGAAGGCGTCCGACAGCTCGAAATCGATCGACACCTGGATAAAGGCTTCGATGCCGAAGCCGAGCTTGGCCGGGTCGATGCGGGTCGAGTAGCCGCGGATGACGCCGGCGTCCTCCAGCGCCTTGACCCGCTTCCAGCACGGCGTCTTGCTCAGGCCAACCTCGTCGGCGAGCGCGGCAAAGGAGATGCGGGCATCGCGTTCGAGCGCCGCGACGATCTTCCGGTCGACCGCATCCAGCAGCATTCGTTCTTTCCTTCCGCTTCAGATGCAGTTTTTGTCCTTTGTTTCCCGCCAGCCGAATAACAGAAAGGGACAATGTTCGGCAAGAAAGCGATTAGACTCGGGGACCGGGACCCAACAAGCGCCTGCGGCCCGACGGCCGGGGCAAGGAGCATGGCCATGGACAAGCAGGACTATTATGCCCGCATCGAAACGCCTGAGATGCGCGACTATGGCGTCTACCTCAAATGCGACAGGCTGCTCGCCTGCCAGAAGCCGCTGGCCGAGATGGTCAATGCCGACGAGCTGCAGTTCCAGATCGTGCATCAAGTCGAGGAACTGTGGATGAAGCTCATCGCCTATACGCTGGTCGACGTCGTCGATTTCCTGGAAAAGCAGGACACGCATCGCATCGTCACGCTGATGGGGCGCGTGCACCGGCTGATGCGCATGATGACGGCGCAGCTCGACCTGCTCGAAACCATGTCGCCCAAGGAATACCAGCAGATCCGGTTGCAGCTCGGCAATGGCAGCGGCCAGGAATCGCCGGGCTTCAAGCAGCTGCTGCGGCTGCCGCCCGATCTGTGGCGGGCCTTCAAGGCGTCCTACCTCGATGGCCGCGGGCTCTCGGTCGAGGACGTCTACGATGCCGGCTACGATCACGGCGACAGCTATGTCGTTGCCGAAGCGCTGGTCGAGTTCGACGAGCTGTTCCAGAAATTCCGCGCCAACCACCTCTACCTCATCCACCGCACGATCGGCCTCGGCGCGAAATCGCTGAAGGGCCGGCCGGTCGAATTGCTGGAGGCCGGCGCCCGCCACCGCTTCTTCCCGGAGCTCTGGGACATACGCTGGGCGATGACCGACCGCTGGGGCAGCCAGTATGGAACGATACGGGAGCCGATCAGCAAGCCGGGGGCCAAGGTGGGGTAGTCCTGAACCTGGTTCCTCGCCCTAGTAAAGGCAGACAATCGATAGGGAGTCCCCCTCATCCGGCCGCGGAGCCTGTCCTCGGGCTTGCCGGAGGCAAGACCCGTGGGCGGCCACCTTCTCCCCGCTGGGGAGAAGAGGCTGGCATCAACGCAGGCGACCTCCTCTCCCCTCGGGGAGAGGTCGGATTGCCCCGAATTGCCCTTCGCAATTCGGTTGGCAATCCGGGTGAGGGGGCACTTGCCCATATGCGCCCTGCCTCCATTGGGCGAGGAACCAGGTTCTGCAATGTCTGGCCCGCTACGCGCTTGTATCCTGCAGGTTTTTCGGGGGATGATGTCGGGCTTGCGGCTGGTGGTGCGTCCTTGGGGCGAAACCGTCGCAACTCTTGGGAGGACATCATGACCTTGGAAACCACTCAATCATCCGTTCAGTCGCCGTGGCAGACCGCGGCAATCCTTGTCGCCCGCCTGATCTTTGCCGCCGTCTTCCTGATGGCCGTGACCTTCAAATTCATCGATATCGGCGCCACCGCCGGCTATATCGCGGCGGCCGGATTTCCGTTCCCGCTGTTCCTGGCCTGGTGCGCAGCCCTGCTCGAGGTCGTCCTCGTCCTATGCTTCCTGACCGGCGCCTTCTTCTCCTGGGCAGCACTCGTCGCCGGCGCCTATGTGCTGTTCCTGGGCTTCGCCTTCCACGGGCCATCGCACTGGGCCGGCAACCAGGCGGAGTTCGGCTTCTTCGTCGACCATTTCACCTTCCTGGCCGGGCTGCTGTTTGCCGCCGTGCACGGGCCAGGCCGCGTCCTGGCGCTGAAGCTTGGCAGGGGGTGATGCCGGAATTTCGGATCCGGCGTCTCGATCCGCACCAGCATCGTCGTGACATCGAGGACGGCCGGGTCCCGTCATTCAGGCCATCGCAGGTCGACTGCAATAAAAGCGACAGCTAAAGTAACGGGCGTTCTAGGTTTATGCTTTTTGTAGAGGCGCCTGCATTCCCTCTGTACTTCCAACTTTCGACGGGCTAAGCAAGACACGGGTCTTGAGGGGGAATTCATGAACATCGCCACGCGTTTTGCTGCCGCCATGATCGGCGCGTCACTGCTTGCCGGCTGCACCACGTTGACCGAAGGCGAATTCAACACGATGCATGCCACGCTTGAAGGCAGCCCTGCCGTGAAGCGCCTGGTCATCAAGGACTGCATTGCAAGAGAGAAATCCACGTCGCTCGGCGAAAAGAAGACTTACGCTGCGTTCATGAATGTGAGCGTGGCGAAGTACGAGACGGCCCTGTGCAGCCGTATCAGCAATGCCATTGCCAGTGGCAGACTGACCTACGCCGACTATGTGAAGCTGCATTCGCCAACCGCCGACAACAGCAAGGTCATCAGGATCATGCAGGGCCGCTAGCAGTCGCCGCCAGCCCGGCACGGCAGCCGTTATCGCTGTGTCAACTCCGATCGCGGCGCCAGTTATGATCGCCGCGTCACATCTGGTCGTTGTAAGGTTCCTTGATCTGACCGACCATGCGCGCCAGTTTCGAGAAGGACGGCATGTCCGTCTCCGGCTGACACTGATTGGCCAACTCCAGCAGTCGGATCGGGAAGTTGACGGCGTCGCGGCTCGACGCCGACATGCCTTCGGACCTTTCCTCGTTGGTCTCGCTGGCTTCGGCCTTGCGCAAGGCGATGTCTATCTCCTCGACAGAGAGCACGCCCTTGCGGACCAGGACCTGATTGATCGATGCGATGGCCATAAGCAGGCCTTCGAGTTGCAGATTGGCGACGTTCATGGCTTTTGCTCCCATTGGCTAAGCTTCAAACGCGCGAATGCCTGTTCTGATCCGGACGGTGGCGTCTCGCCGGCCGGTGTGCTTCGCCCACCACCTCGCATTTTTTGCCGCCGCAACGTATTTTGTTCTTGCTTTGTGCCGGCAGCTATGCTACTAATCTAGGTACGGTGCTAACTGGCTCCAACGATCCGCCCGCCGAGGCGGGTTTTTTGTTTCAGGCCGGTTTGGAGACGATCACGGCGAGCGAGGCGAGCTTTCCGTCACTCAGGCTTCGGATGTAGTTGCGGCGGCGCTGCAGGAATTCCGCGCCCATGACGATTTCATTTGCCTGCTGCTGCGTCGGCGAGGGCACGATGCCGGAATTGGCTCTCTGCAGCGCCAGCTCAACATGTTCGCCGGTTTCGTCGACGATCTCGTCGATGCGAAACCCGGCATCTGCAAACAGGGTTTTCAATTTTTCCCGATCGGCGAGGTGACTGGTCGCCGGCGAAACCGCCCAGGGCATGGGGTAGTACGGCTCGCCGCCGGCGAGCACGGCCTCGGTCCAGATCAGCCTGCCTCGCGGTTTCAGCACGCGCCAGGCCTCGTCGATGACCGCGGCCTTATTCTCGATGTTCATGCCGACATAGAAGCAGATCGCCGCATTGAACGTGCTGTCGCCAAAAGGCAATTTCGTCGCGTCGGCCTGATGGAAGCGAACCTTGTCGGACAATCCGCTGAGTGCGGTCAGTCGGCTCGACGCGGCGACAAAGGCCGGCGTCAGGTCGATGCCGTCGACCTGGCAGCCATAGGTCGAGGCCAGAAATCTTGCCGGCCCGCCAATGCCGCTGCCGATATCCAAGATCCGATCTATCGGCGAAGGCGCAAGACGGGCAGCATGCTCCCGCGTGGCGATCAGTTCGCGGCCATGGAGCTGATCGAATGGATAGAGTTGCGCGGCGGCGAGTTTGCCGGCCGGGTCGGCGTCCGGGATCGCGGCCAATATGCGATCGACGATGCCGTCGCTGCCGTAGTGACCGGTGACATTGCCCATGACGCGCTCCCCTCAAGCGCAAACACCATCCCATCAACGCAAGTCTCACGCAATGCCCCGCCTTTCTCGCCAAAGAACCCCTCTTTCCAGCCGTCCACCGATGAAGGGTGCGAGGTCGTCAGTGCATTTTTTTCCGCTGATGCCACATTTTGTTCTTGCTTTGTGCCGGCAGCTATGCTACTAATTTGGGTATGGTGCCAATTGGCTCCAACGACCCGCCCGCCGAGGCGGGTTTTTTGTTTCAGGCTTCTTTTTCGACCAAACGTTACGTGAGCTGCCAGCTGTGGGGCCGGCAGGACAGGGGCGAGAAGGAACGCGACCTGACGATCGTCGGAACCGCGAAATCACCAACCATGAATCCCGCAACGCGCTCGTGCGCCCACCCCAGAGAACATCCCCATGTCCAACCGTTACGCCACCATCATCACCGACGATGACGGCCACGAGGTCGTCAGCGCCATTGGCGAGTTCGCCGGCGCCGCACCCTGTGCACGCATCGGCCGCTTCGAACTGGTCGCCGCCGGCGTGCGGATCGGTATGCTGCGTGGCGGTACCGTCGATGCGGTCGGCGGCTTCGGCTTCCCGTCGGAAGCACTCGACGGCAAGGCGGTGGCAATTCTCAGGGCACGGCTGAATGCCTTGCCTGACGCCGGTGCGATGAAGCCCGGCACGCCGACTGATGCGAAGCCGGCGAGCCAGCCGCACAAGCCGAAGTCGGCACGCGCCGGCAAGAAGGCCAAGCCGCGCAAGCGCATTGTGCGGCCAGCCAACAAGAAGCCGGCGATCTCCGCCGGGACGGCAGAGTAGGGCATGGCCAAGGCTCCTTCCACCGGCGATCCCCAGCCGCACGATCAAGCACCCGGCAAGCGAACCAAGCGGGCGAAGAAGACGCTGGCCGACGGCTTCCTCGAAGCGATCCGCGCCGATTTCCGCGCCCATGGCGCCGGCGTCATCGCCGAGGTGCGCGCCGAAAAGCCCGATCAGTATCTGAAGCTCGTGCTCTCGGTGCTGCCCAAGGATCTTAGTGTCAACATCAACAATCTGGATGCATTGAGCGATGACGAAATCAGGCAGCGCATCCGCGGCCTCGAAGCCGTCCTTAGGCCGTTCCTCGAGAAGCCGGACTTCGCAAAAGGCTTCGCCCAGCCGGGCGGCAAGGAAGGAATATCTCAGCCTGCTGGCGGAGCTGGACCGGAGGCGCCGCACTAACCAGCTTGCCGCCTATCGGCCTTATCCCCGACAGGCCGAATTTCACGCAGCCGGCGCGACCAATCGCGAGCGCCTGTTCATGGCCGGCAACCAGCTCGGCAAGACCAGGGCGGGCGGCGCCGAGTGGGCGATGCACCTCACCGGCCGCTATCCCGATTGGTGGCAAGGCAAGGTTTTCGATTGTGCGGTACGGATGTGGGCGGCCGGCGTCACCGGTGAAAGCACGCGCGACAACCCGCAGCGCATCCTGATCGGCCCGCCGCAGCAGCAGGCGGCCTGGGGCACCGGGATGATCCCGGCCGACGCGATCGTCAGCACGATGGCGGGACGGGCGCCGGGCGCGCTCGACAGCATCGTGGTGCGCTGGGGCGGCGGTGGCGATGTCCAGGCCGACGAATCGGTGCTGTCGTTCAAGAGCTACGAGAAAGGCCGCGAGAAATGGCAGGGCGAAACGCTGCACGGCGTCTGGTTCGACGAGGAGCCGCCGCTCGACATCTATTCCGAGGGACTGACCCGCACCAACGCCACCGGCGGCATCACCATCGTCACCTTCACGCCGCTGCTCGGCATGTCGGACGTGGTGCTGCTGTTTTTGTCCGCGGAGCAGGTGGGAGGGATGGGGAGGGGATGACAGGGCTGCGAAATCGCGCAACTCGCGTTCCTTCGCGCCCCCTCTGTCCTGCCGGACATCTCCCCCTCTAGTGGGGAGATTGGATGTCGCATTGGCTTTCGCCAATCTCCAATGCTTGCGGATAAGCGAGACGCTGAAGCTGCCATCTCCCCCCTTGAGGGGGAGATGTCCGGCAGGACAGAGGGGGGCGCTGTCCCGCCATCATGAAAACATCTTACCGAACAGCAGCATACGTCCAACACCTGCCACCATGATTCAATGCCGCGAGGGTGAAAACAATGACCCGTCACGTCACCTTCATGACCATCGACGATGCCGAGCATTATACGCCGCAGCAGCGCGCCGAGATCATTGCCGCCTATCCGGCGCATGAGCGTGAGGCGCGGGCCAAAGGCATTCCGGTGCTCGGCTCCGGCCGCATATTTCCGGTGGCCGAGGAGCTGATCGCCTGTGAGCCGTTCCCGCTGCCGCGCTATTGGCCGCGGCTCGGCGCACTCGATTTCGGCTGGGACCATCCCTCGGCGGCGGTCGAGCTCGCCTGGGATACGGAGGCCGACGTCGTCTATGTCACAAAGGCCTGCCGCGCTTCGCAGCAGACTCCCGCCATGCAGGCGCTGACTCTGAAACCGTGGGGCGAATGGCTGCCATGGGCATGGCCGCGCGACGGCCGCCGCGAGACACTGGAGGGTGCCGGCACCGCGCTTGCCAAGCAATATTCGGCACATGGGCTGAACATGCTCGCCAGCCATGCGCAGTTCGCCGACGGTTCGGTATCGGTCGAGGCCGGGCTGATGGACATGCTCGATCGCATGCAATCAGGCCGCTTCAAGGTGTTTTCGACGCTTTTGCCGTGGTTCGAGGAGTTCCGGCTCTATCACCGCCGGGATGGCCAGGTGGTGAAGTTGCGCGACGATTTGATGGCGGCGACCCGCTATGGCGTGATGATGCTGAGGGAAGCGGTGGTCGACCCGGCGGTGTTCAAAGCCGCGCGGCGGAAGGCGGGGCAGGCCGATCCGCTGGGGGCGTTTCGGTGACCATCCGCATCATCCCCGCCACACTGCGCGATCTCTCCTATATCGCCGCCAACCTGCGGCCGGAGGACCGAGCCGAGATCGACTGCCAGTTCGACGAGTGGTCGCCGGCTTTGCTGGCGCTGACGGCGCTGCAGGGGTTTGCCTATGTTGCCGAGCTCGACGGCAATCCGGAGGCCGGCTTCGGCGCCGCCGAACAGCGCAGCGGGCTGTGGATCGCCTGGAGCTGGGGCACGCGCCGCATGAGGCGCTGCGTGCCTGGGATTACGGAATTCTTTCACGCCGTGCTCGGGCCGCAGGTTGCGGCGCACGGCGCCTGGCGGGTCGAGGCGCGAGCGCTGGCCGCCAATGAATTGGCGCTGCGCTGGCTGGCCCGGCTTGGTGCCACGCAACGCTGCCGCCTGCCGGGCTACGGCCGGAACGGCGAGGATTTTCTGCTCTACGACTGGACGAGAATCTCTCACTTTGGAGAAAACCATGTGCCTTTTTCAAAAGCCGCCGGCGCTGAAGCCGTTGCCGCCGACACCGACCATTGCCGACAAGGACGTGCAGGCGCGCGAGGCCGCGTTGCGGGCCCAGCTGGCGGCCAATGATGGGACCGCGGGAACGGTGAAGACCGATTTGTCGCCCAGTGAGCTCACCGGCCAGCGCCGCGTGCTGCTGGGGGTTTGACATGGGCGCGATGAGAAGAGTGTTCCGCAACCGCGTGCTGGCGTGGTGGTACTGGCGCCGGCACGCAAGGTTGGTGAAGAAGAGAGGCGGGTGATGCTGCCGATCTCCCCCCTCGAGGGGGGAGATCGCAGCTTCCGCGTTTTCCGTAACAACCGAGCGCAAATCGTGTTCCTTCCGCACGGTTGACATTCTTCCCTCAGCCGCCATGCTGCATTGCAACATGGCTATCGAGAAGTTCGGCATGACGGAAACATCGCGCATCGAGTGCCTGGACGGGCTTCGGGCGCTCGCCGCGATCTGGGTGCTTATCGGGCACTGCCTGCTGTTGACCGGCTGGCAGGTTCCTATCCTCGGCGAACCGGACCTCGGCGTCGATCTGTTCATCATGCTGTCCGGCTTCCTGATGGTGTTCCATTACCAGCTGCGCCAGGACAAGGAGCCCTGGCAAAGGCCGGAAACCTGGCTGAAATTCTGGACCCGCCGCTACTTCAGGATAGCGCCGCTGTTCTACATCATGCTGTTCGCTGCCCTGGCGCTTGGCCCCTATCTCTACCAGTCGAGGATGGTCATCGACGAGTTCCTGCTGAGGTCGCCGCAGGCGCCCGAGCGTTATCTCGACAGCGGCCTGAAGAATATTGGCGCCCATCTGCTGTTCCTGTTCGGCCTGGTGCCGAATTTCGCCTATCGCACGCCGCTGCCGGACTGGAGCCTCGGGCTGGAGATGCAGTTCTATGCGGTGTTTCCGGCGATCATGCTGCTGGTGCGCAGGCTTGACTGGGTATGGAGCGCCATTCTGGTAGCGGCCACCGGCAGCGCGATCGTGTTGTTGATGGGGCAATTGTCGGTGCATTTTCCGATGCCGTCGTTCCTGCCGCTGAAGATGCAGATTTTCCTGTGCGGGATGCTGCTGGCGGGCGTCGTCCATCAAAGGCAAAAGCGGCCCTTCGCATATCTGGCGTTGGCCATGGCTCTGGCCGCGCTGCCCTTCGGCGGCGGCTATGGGCTTGGCAAGCTTTTGATGCGGGAAGCGCTCGTATTGGGTTTCTTTGCCCTGGTTCTCTACCGGATGCTGCCGGGAATGATGGGCATCGTGGCCAGAAAGATCGCCATGACGCTCGCCAACAGGTTCTTTCATCTGATGGGTGAGCTTTCCTTCAGCATCTATTTGATCCATCTGCTGGTTCTCCAGCCGGTCGCGGCCCTGGTCATCACCCAGTTCGGCCACGAATTGTCGGCGCCGCTGCGCTTTGCGGTCGTCACTGTCGTCGTTCTGCCGGTGGTGTGCCTGCTGTCCTGGATCACCTACACGCTGATCGAAGTGCCCGGCCAGAAGATGGGACGTTTCGTGGTGCAGCGTTTTGGGCGGAGCCCGGCGCTCGAGGGCAGCGCATGATCAGCTGAAACTGCCGATCTCCCCCCCTCGTGGGGGAGATGCCCGGCAGGGCAGAGGGGGGCGCTGTCCCGCCGGCTTGTGGATCATTTGTAACGCGACGTTAGGCGAATTCCGGTTGGGCGAATCCGGTCGGAAAAACATAAAAAACGCAGGCTTGCGATCCTTCGCGCCCCCCTCTGTCCTGCCGGACATCTCCCCCACAAGGGGGAGGTCGGCAGCTTCGGCGTCCCGCCGCTTCTTTTCAATCAAATCCATCAAGCGAGGCTGACCATGAGCGATTCCCGTGCTCGCGATATTCTGTCGCGACAGGCAGAACTGGAGAGCGAACGCAGCCAGTACGAGCATGTCTGGGAGGCGGTGTCCGAATTCTGCGACCCCGATGCGCCCGATATGTGGAGCGGCCGCCGCCAGGCCGGCACGGATTCGCAGGCCGAACGGCAGGAGCGGCGCGGTGCGCGCGTCTACGCCAACACCATCAACTCGGCCGCCAACCGGCTGGCCGCCGGGCTGGAAAGCCTGATCATCCCGCAGTCAGAGAAATGGCATGGGCTGTCGACCGCGGCAATCAACGACGAGGAAACCGACGAGGAAAAGGAATGGGCGGAAGCGCTGCGCGATTTCCTGTTTTCGCTGCGCTACTCCGCCAATTCGAACTTCGTGCCGGCAACACAGGCATGCCTGCGCAATGTCGTGCGCTACGGCCCAGCCTATCTCTACGCCGAGGAGGGTTTTGGCGGCACGCTGATCCGCTATGCCTCGATCCCCGTGGTCGAGGGCTATCTCTCGCGCAACCGCTGGGGCCAGGTCGATATTTTCCACCGCCGCTACGAGCGCACGGCGCGGCAGGCGGCGCAACTGCTCGGCTATGAAAAGCTGCCGGTGCGGATCAAGGTTCTGGTCGACGACCCCTCGAAATGCGAGACGAAGATCTCGCTGATCCAGTGCATCCAGCCGCGCGACGAGCGCAAGATGTACAGTCTGAGCGGCACCTATCAGTATCTCGATACGGCGTTCGCTTCCTATCACGTCATCGAGGACGAGGAGGTGATCGTCAGGGAAAGCGGTTTTCGCTCGTTCCCGGTATCGTGCTTCAACTGGCGCCGCTACGAGGGCGATCCCTACGGCATCTCGCCGACCATCGAGGCGCTGACGACGGTGCGCGAGGAGAACGCCGTGCGGCGCTCCGGCCTGCGCGCCCTGCAGCAGATCACCGATCCGGCGACCGCGTCCAAGGCGCGGCTCGACTATGTGCCGGTGCTCAATCCCGGCGAGAATTATCCGGGCCTGATCGACGATGCCGGCCGGCCGCTGATCGCGCCCATCGCCACCGGCCAGAACCCGACCTATGCGTTCAATTATGCCGACAGCCGGGCCGAGGAGATCCGGGACATGATGTTCGTCAACCTGTTCCAGACGCTGGTGCAGAACCCGCAGATGACGGCGACCGAGGCCTTGATCCGGCAGGAGGAGAAGGGCGCGCTGCTCGGGCCGTCCGGCTCGATCATCCAGGCCGGCTTTGCCAGCAATCTCGACCGCGAGCTGGGTATTCTGGAAGACAAGGGACTTTACGAGGAAGACAGCCGCTTCCTGCCGCCGGCGAGCCTCGCCGGCAAGGCGCTGCGGCCGACCTTCACCGGCCCGCTCGACGTGCTGCGCCGCTCGGCCGAAGCCCGCGACACCATCCAGGTGGTGACGACGGCCATGCAGATGGCGCAATTCGATCCCGGCATCATGGACAATATCGACGGCGATGAAGCACTGAAGATCGTGCAGGGCGCGGGCCGCAGCCCGCAGCGCATCTTTCGCCGCCAGGACGAGGTGGCCGGTATTCGCGATGCTCGTGCCAAGGCCCAGCAGGAACAGGCCGGCATGGCGGCGGTCGCCGCCGCCGGCAAGGTCGCCAGGGATGCGGTGCCGGCGGCCGTACAGGCGCGCGATAGCGGCCTGCTGGATGGACTCGGCGAGCTGATGCCGCAGGGTGTGCAAGATGCTTCGGGCGGGCAGGGCGTATGAGTGGCAAACGCTTCGCCCATTCCAGCCAGGCCGGCGGCCCGGCCAAGGCGCAAGATGCGCTGGCCAAGGCCTATCTCAGGGTGTTCTCAGGCCAGGACGGCGAGATGGTGCTGGCCGACCTCACGGCGACGACGGGTTATTACCGCCGGCCATCCTATGGCGAGTGGCTGGCCAAGACCAAGACGCCGAACGGGTTCGAGCTGCACAGCGCGCTGAGCAATGCCCGCGCCGAAGTGGTGCAGCATATTATGGGGTTTTTGATGCTGGACGAAGCGCAACTGGCGGCACTGGAGAAGGCGGCGAGGGCGGAGGGGAGGTAGGGTTTGCGGCTACAGGATATCTGAACGCGAATAGCCATCGGTTCTGCGGTGCATCAATTCTGCAAGGCGCAGTCCAAATACCACGTGTTCAGATATGTTGGAGTTTGCAGCGTGACCCGCGCCTTGGTCGGAGGACCTTCAACATCTGCTGTCCTCATAACGAACGTGTCGAGCATGAATGTCGTGCTATCAAATGCAGCGACCTGATACACGCTGCGTTGGAAGATATCGTATTTCGTTGAGGATGGTTTGAACGTGCTCGATTTGCTGGTTACAATGAAGTGATCGGCAAATTCTTGGATATCGAATTTCCTGGCCTTGTTATTTGCGACGAATTCCGGGCTACCAGATGACGGTATGTCGGACCACGTGCGGAAGTCGCTCACCGTACATAAGAAGACGTCGCCGTCTTTCGAGTTTGCCGGCTCCATCGCAAACAAGCAAGCCAGCAAAAGGATTACGAGGCGGAGGATCACCGGCCTCGAAGTTGCAATAGCCCGCATCGCTCGTCCCCCTTGGTAGGGAAGATAGCGCTGACCTCTAATCAGCGGAAGGACCAAATCAGGGAAAAGGATGCGCCGAGGCTGAAGCTGCTTCCCTCTCCCCGTTTTACGGGGAGAGGATGCCGGCAGGCAGGTGAGGGGCGGTGCCGGCATTTCAGAAGTTTGCGCTGCCCCTCATCCCCCTGCCGGGACCTTCTCCCCGCAGAACGGGGAGAAGGGGGCACGCTCAATAATCGCCGTTATAATAGCGGTCGTCACAGGGGGCGGTGTAGATGCGGCCGCTGTTGCGATCCTGATAACGGCAAAGCTGTTCGCCGCGCGGCTGCGGCGTGGTGGCGTTGCCAACCACGGCACCCAGAAGGGCGCCGGCGCCCGCGCCGATGACCGTGCTCTTGGTGTTGCCGCCGATCGCCTGGCCGGCGAGAGCGCCGGCGCCGGCACCGAGCAGCGCACCGGTGCTGGTTCTCTGCTGTGCTTCGGTCTGCGCGCAGCCTGCCAATGCGGCAGTCACAAGCATGGCGGCAATGGCTTTGTACATGGTCATCATCTGGTACTCCCTTGAAGCCTATGAACTAATACGCTGGCTGATTTTGCCAAGTGCGGTGGCATTTGCGGCGGAACATAGGCACTGAGCCTCACGAAATAAGACATGGTTGTTTTAGTCTGACAGCTCGGTTTCGGAAAGAAATGTAACCGAACAAGACGACGGAGCTTCATCTCAAATCGACCTTCGAGGGGCTACGCTGCCTCGATCTGCATCACCTTTTTTGCCGCAGCGGTCAGAAATCCGGATCGGCTGTAGCCGTGGCGCTCTGCATATCGATCGATCTGATCGAGGATATCTTCCGGAATGGTGACATTGACGCGCACGACTTTCGCCGCTTCGGCTTTCAAGGGAACCAGGATGGCGACACCGCTCAGATTGTCCTTGTCCGACATCACTTCCTCCAGGGACGACGGCTCGGGAATTGCTTCGCCATCCTCGACCAGCCCCTCGACATGAAAGGCCAGTGCTTCCTCGGCCATGGCGCGGGCATCATCCAGATTGACGCCTGCTGTCACCAGGCCCGGAAAATCGGGGAAGGAGACGCCGAAGTCGCTGTCCGCTTGCTTGTGGATCAGTCCGATGTAGTTCCGCATTTCTCTACCTCAGCTTCAAGCCGGATTGTTTTTCAATGCTCTTCAGAGTGCCGATCGGGATGTCGCGCTTGGGATGCGGAACTGTCACGCGGCCCGGCTTGGCTTTGTGCTTGAACTGGGCGTGACTTCCTTTTCGAGCCACTTCGTACCAGCCATCCGCCAGCAGCCTATGAATGACATCGGCGCTCTTCATGTTGTGTATAGATACACACAGAAGGCCTAAATGTCCATGAGATTTGCGGCAGATTACGTGCCGCGGTCCAGTTGAACCTTCCTCAAATCCCCAAAAAATGGAGATACCAGATGACCCGAGGTCTTCCCCGGACGCTTTCGCGTGCCGCCGCCAGAGAAGCCGGCCTTGCCCCGCCCAAGGCGGGGCTTACCGCCAGGACGACCGGGCAGGGCGGCGCCTACCGCACCGTCTTCTCCTTCAATGCCATGCCGGTGCCGGTCACCGATGCACTGGCCTATGCCAGTCAGAAGCTGTTCGATTTCATCGATGGCAAGATCCGTATCAAGGGCGGCACGGCGAGATTGCAGTTCGCGGTGCTGACTACCCGCGCGTCGACCATCAACGACAATGCCGCGCTAACCTGGTCGCTCGGCTCGACGGCGGCGTCGAGTGCTGCGCTCGCCGGCACCATGGTCAATGTGCTGGGCGCGACCGGCCGTACGCTGGATGGCGCGGGTGCCGCGCTGTCGAGCGCATCGATTGCCGATGTTGCCGCAGCCGCTACGCTCGACGGCACCGTGACGCCGGTCGACCTCTATCTCAACCTGGCGTTTGCCACCGGCACGGATATCGACGCTGACGGCACGGTTGCCGTCACCGGCACTATCACGCTGCTCTGGGAGAACTGGGGCGACAATATCTAGGTTCCCTCCAGATATGGGTGATTGGCGAAAGCGGAAGTGATGGCCAATCTCCCCC
>NZ_JAMYNW010000036.1:0-42970 GCF_040319365.1 Mesorhizobium sp. M0923
ACCGATCGTGGTAACCTCAGGCACGGACGCCTCCCTTCGAATGGTTGCAACACTCCATTCTGGCACAGCGATGCCGTCGGGGGGCGTCCACCCCATCAGCTTTTGTCTAGGCCACAGTTATGAGACTACGAACCACTTGGCCAGGAAGAAGATCGGATTGAAAGCGAACCTTCCTTGTCATCTTTGCATCACGGTCAGTCTGCACGAGATTGACCGCTGCAAGCCGGGAGCAAGACCGGGCTGCGCAAACGTTGCAACAGATCCTTCAAGGAAATTCATAGACTCTTAGCAACTCCGGTTCGCTGTGAATGGTAGGCTTATTGCAACGTTTGAGTCAGTGGAGTCCGAACCGTGGCTTATTCTCCGACCCGCCGAACTGCGTGCAATTTCGGCTAAAGGCAATGGCAAGAACAGCGCCCATCTTGTTTGTTCGACACAGCCATATTGGCTCAAAACAGTATCTTCACGGCCACCGAGATTGTCCGGTCGGTGGACAAGCAACCATATTATTTCGTTCGAAAGCTGCAACATCTGTGGAGAACGCGAAATGACAAATTCAGTAGGACGAGTGCCCAGGCTTTCCAAGTGGCTTGGTCCTGCCCAATGCTGACACTGGTCAGTCGCCTTCGGACGGCAGCGCATCTAGATCGCCTTCGAATCCTGGGCCTTTGCGCGCATGCGGACCTAACTGTCTGCCAGCTAGCGGAGATTCTGGGTCTGCGTCGTGAGCACGTTGTACGACACGTCCGGCTGCTGGCCAGAGCCGACTTTCTTTACTGCAACGAACAACGTCCGTGGTGCTCGTACCATCTCAAAGCAGGAGGTAAGGACGGCGGGCTGGTTCAACTGTTGGTTGATCTCCTGCCCCACGGCGATGGCTATCACAAACGAGACCTTCAACGGCTCGAAGCCACACAAGACGCGCCGTCGAAGGGGATCGCATGCTTGACTGTGAAATAGATCAGTCCAATTGGAGCGCGAAACCACCATGTACAACTCCGCCGACGGCGCCATCGCGCCGCGCGACACTTACGGACGGTCTCGATTGGCCGCGGTTGATTGCCGCGTTCACGAACTGCTTCTAAGACAGGAGCGGCAGGAGCGGACGACCCTTAAGCTCATCGCCTCAGAGAACTTTGCGTCCTCGGCCGTGCTGGAAGCGAACGGCTCGATTTTCACGAACAAGTACGCCGAGGGGTACCCCGGTGCGCGCTACTACGCTGGAAATGAGATCGTTGATGAGCTTGAGAATCTAGCCATTGAGCGCTTGAAAACACTATTTGGCAGCGAGCATGCCAACGTCCAGCCTTATTCCGGCTCGCCGGCCAACCAGGCTGTCTATCGTGCGCTTTTGAGCCCCGGTGACAAAGTCATGGGCTTGCCCCTCCCGGAAGGGGGCCATCTGACTCATGGTTGGGCCATCAACTTTTCCGGAACTGACTATCAACGCGTCCCCTATGGACTAGATGAAAAGACACAGCAGATTGACTATGACCGCTTGCGCGAGACAGCCAAGCGGGAACGGCCGCGGCTCATTTGGGTCGGCGGAACTGCTTACCCGCGTGTCTTTGACTACGCGGCAATGGCAGAAATCGCCCTGGAAGCGAACTCCTATCTCGTAGCCGACATTGCGCACATCAGCGGACTGATTGCCGCGGGAGCGCACCCGAATCCCGTGCGCCATTGCGACGTGGTCAGCAGCACCTCCCACAAATCGATCCGCGGTCCCCGCGGTGGTTTCATTTTGTCCAGGAACGAAGATCGCTATCAGGCCCTGTATCATACAAAGAGCAAATACAATCTCGCCAGACGAATAGACCGGGCGGTCTTTCCTCACCTGCAAGGCGGGCCTCATATGAATGCCATCGCTGCGCTAGCAGTTGCCTTGCACGAAGCCGCGAACCCGTCCTTCCGAAGCTACGGCCAACAGACCGTCAAGAATGCCAAGGCTCTTGCACAGGCACTGATCGAGCGAGGGTATGACCTGGTTACCGGGGGGACGGACAATCACATGCTGATCCTTGATCTGCGCGATCGACCACTATCGGGCAAGGCCTATGCCGAGCGGCTAGCAAAGGCAGGCATCATCACAAACTTTAATATGGTGCCTGGCGACCCGCGGGATCCGGCGGTCACAAGCGGAATTCGCCTGGGGTCGCCAGCAGTGACGTCAATGGGCATGCGCGATGTGGAAATGCTGCAAATTGCTGGCTTCATTGACTGCGTCCTCCGGCGGCCTGATGACGAAGATCTCCATGCCTGCCTGCGAAGAGACGTTGCCGATTTGTGCGCTGCGTTCGAGGTCCCGGGCATCACCAACAGGTAAGGTGGGCTAAGCAAAATGCACCATACAACTCCAACACCCGAAACGAGGCATTTCATGGCTAGGCAGTTCGTGTTCTCTTCCGAATCGGTTGGCGCGGGACACCCGGATAAGTTGGCCGACAACATCTCGGATGCCATCCTCGACGCCATCCTCCGCACCGATCCCAAGGCACGCGTCGCCTGTGAAGCGTTGGTAAAATCAGGGATAGTCGTTGTGGCTGGCGAGATTACTAGCCATGCGCGGGTGGATTATAGCCAAGTTGCGCGCGATACGATTCTCGATATTGGATACGACGATGAGGCTGTCGGCTTTGACGGCCGGCGTTGCTCCGTCGTTCATGCACTCACCGAGCAATCGCCCGACATTAGCCAGGGCGTTGACGAGGGACGAGGGCAGGACCTCCAGCAGGGAGCGGGAGATCAGGGCCTCATGTTCGGCTACGCATGCCGCGAAACCGATACCCTGATGCCTTTGCCGATCCAGCTCGCGCATCGCTTGACGAAACGACAGGCAGATGTCCGGAAAGCACGACAGCTTGGCTGGTTGCGTCCTGATATGAAGTCCCAAGTCTCAGTGCGCTATGAGGGGTTGCGCCCGGTCGCCCTTGATACCATCGTCGTATCGACCCAACATGACGAGCAGGTCTCGCAAGAGACGGTCCGCGAGGGCGTCATTGAGGAAATCATAAAACCTGTCCTGCCGACCCACCTGGAGACGGAAGGCATCAGAATTCTGGTCAACCCGACGGGGAGGTTCGTAGTCGGCGGGCCGCGCGGCGACTGCGGTCTCACTGGACGCAAGATCATCGTCGATTCCTATGGTGGGATGGGTCGTCACGGCGGCGGCGCCTTTTCGGGCAAGGACCCGTCCAAGGTTGATCGCTCAGCTGCCTATGCGGCCCGGTATGTCGCAAAGAATATCGTCGCTAGCGGACTTGCGGACGTCTGCGAGGTGCAGCTTGCTTACGCAATCGGCGTGGCCAGTCCGGTTTCTGTCATGGTCAACACGTTCGGAACAGCGAGGGTTGAGGAAAGAAGGATCGAGCGCCTCATTCTTGAGTTGTTCGATCTCAGACCGAAGGGCATTATCAAGATGCTTGATCTCTTACGCCCTATATACCGCAAGACCGCGACCTATGGCCATTTCGGCCGTGAAGAGCCTGATTTCACCTGGGAGAAGACAGACAGGGCCGACGAATTGCGTCGCGAGGCAGGACTTGCCGCCCCGTGAGGGCTGGCGCCGAACGGATTGGCAAGCGCAAAGCCCATTCCCACTGGCCAGACCCGCCCGCGCCCGGCGTGGCAGAAAGCCGGTGGGTTTTTGGCGGAGACATGAATTGATGCCGGACTATGACGTGCTTTGTATCGGGAATGCCATCGTCGACATCATCGCCCAGTGCGACGAGGCGTTCCTGGAGACCAACGGCATCATCAAGGGCGCGATGAATTTGATCGACACGAGGCGCGCCGAACTGCTCTACAGCCGCATGGGCCCGGCCATTGAAGCCTCGGGCGGCAGCGCCGGCAACACGGCGGCGGGCGTCGCCTCCTTCGGCGGTCGCGCCGCTTTCTTCGGCAAGGTCTCCAACGACGCACTCGGCGAAATCTACGCGCATGACATCCATGCCCAGGGTGTCGCCTTCGACACCAGGCCGCTTAACGGCGAACCGCCGACAGCGCGCTCGATGATCTTCGTCACGCCGGACGGCGAGCGCTCGATGAACACCTATCTCGGCGCTTGCGTCGAGCTCGGCCCGGAGGACGTCGAGGCCGACAAGGCGTCGGGCGCGGCCGTCACCTATTTCGAGGGCTATCTGTGGGACCCGCCGCGCGCCAAGGAGGCGATCAGGCAGACGGCTAAGCTCGCCCACGCCGCCGGGCGCGAAGTGTCGATGACATTGTCGGACTCGTTCTGCGCCGATCGCTACCGCGACGAATTCCTCGATCTGATGCGCTCCGGCACCGTCGACATCGTCTTTGCCAACAGCCACGAGATCAAGTCGCTCTACCAGACCGCGTCCTTCGACGAGGCGCTGGCCCAGATCCGCAAGGATTGCAAGATCGCCGCCGTCACCCGCTCGGAAAAGGGCTCGGTGATCGTGCGCGGCGACGACACCGTGACCATCAATGCGACCAGGATCCGCGAGCTGGTCGACACCACCGGCGCCGGCGACCTCTACGCCGCCGGCTTCCTTTACGGCTACACGCAAGGCCGCAGCCTCAAGGATTGTGGCGATCTCGGCTCGCTGGCAGCCGGGCTGGTCATCCAGCAAATCGGCCCAAGGCCACGGCAAAATCTGCGCCGAGAGGCGGAGCAGGTGGGATTGCTGTAGGTGGCGAGCCAAGAACCAGCTGCCCAGCCTCCTTAATCCAGCCCGAGCCTTTTCTTCAGTTCCGCATTCTCCTTGCGGAGACGATCGGCAAGCAGGCTCTTTAGCCGCTTGTTTTCTTCCTCGAGGGCGACGAGATCCTTCAGCCCGTCACTGTCCGCCGCCGGCGCCGCCGCCTTCTTCCAAAGATAATATGTCTGTTCCGAGATGCCGGCTTGCTTCACCGCGCTCTTGAGAGTAGCGCCGCCGCCGATCGAGGTCTCGATCTGCGCCAGCTTCTGGGCACGATCCTTCGCGGAGTAGCTCTTTCGGCCTGTTCGCGCTGACGGCGGTGCTTCAGTGGTCGCGGATATCGGCTTGGCGCCCTCCTTGCGGGCAGGCGCGCTCGCCTCAGCTTCTGGCTTCCTCGACCGCCGCGCTCTCGTCTTCGGTTTTGGCGTTTCCGCTTTGTCTGCCGGTGCGCTAGGAACTACTGCTGACTCGGTTTCCAGGGGATTGGCCATGAAATGCTCCACTCGCGGTTTTTGCAAAGGTTCAGCATCAAGGGCCACTACAGTAGAGTCAACAAGCTGACGATTTAACGGCTCGACTTCCTTTGTTGTCTCGGCCATCGCCGCGGCGATGTCGAAATTGCCCCAGATGGAACGTGCGGATTTTTGATAATTGCGCTTTTGTTTGACTTCCACGGTGAATGGTCGCGTCTGCCGCCTCATAGTTCCTTCCTGAATAGGAGAATGAAGTCGCCGCTCGAATTTTTGGCGCTTGCTGCTTAGCGCGGAGCATTATCGTATAGCCGCTCAACGGGCAAGTGATGCCGGTCTTCGATGGCTGACCCATCTGGGGAGATTTGAGCGGCTTCGCGCGTCCTGCGCATGCCTGTAAGAGCCTGACTCGAAACTCGACGCACGACGTGGAGCTGCCATGCGGCGAAGCATGAGGCGGATCGAGGCGATGAAGATCCATGCCTCGGCGCTGGCGATGGTCGCCTCGAAGTCTTTGGCGAGCCGGCGACAACGTCCCAGCCAGGCGAAAGTTCGCTCGAGGACCCATCGTCGTGGCAGCACCTCAAAGCCCTTGGCCGCGTCGGAGCGCTTGATGATTTCGATGGTCCATGTGCCGAGATTGGCCAGTGCCTGCGACAGTTTTTCTCCGGCATAGCCGCCGTCGGCGAACAGATGCCGCAACCAGGGAGAAAGCCGTCGAATCGAGGCGATGACGCCGACTGCCTTCCTGGATGTCGGCCGTGTGCACCGTCAGCCCGACCAAGTGTCCGTCGGTGGCAGTAATGATATGGCGCTTGCGGCCTTTGACCTTCTTGCCGACGTCGTAACCACGCAAACCGGCAACGTCCGTGGTCTTTGCCGATTGGCTGTCGATGACACCGGCGCTCGGGCTCGCCTCGCGACCAAGCGCCAGGCGTGCCGCAGCCACCAAGTGGAAGTTGATGGTCTTCCACAGCCCGTTGTCCCGCCAGGCATAGAAATAGCGTTGAACCGTCGAGACCGGCGGGAACCGATCCGGCAATGACCGCCATTGGCAGCCGGTCCAGGCGATGTAGAGGAGCACGTCCACGACCGCCCGAAGTTCTGTCGTCCGCGGTCGTCCCGTTGTCTTCGTTCCCGGCAGGAACGGCTCGAGCAACGCCCATTCCCTGTCCGTCAACGCGTTTGCATCTCGCTGCCCCGCGCGGCAATATCGCCGGCGGGTGGTCTCCGTCCAACCCATGTCGTTATCCCGTTCAAGTCTAGACAACTCAAGCGAATCACAACGGACGGGGCCACTCAACCGCTTCCACCCCCAAAACCGAGTTTCGGGTCAGGCTCTAAGGGCAAACACCATGCCATTGTGGGTGGTGGTTTGCGTGGCGAGACACGCCTGGTAAGGACCCTCGTGGTTCCGGTACGGCCCCTGAATATCGTGGTCGCAATTGGGGTGGTAATGGTTTGGCGGGATTTGCTGACGCGAGAAAACGGTGTCGCTGCCGCCGCCGCAAACCTTCCTCGATGAAATCGCCGCCACTGCAGCCCTTTTCGCCTGCTTCACACCAATTGCAGGCGTAGGTTTCAGGATTCACGCCGTTTTTGCCGGTGGCGCAATACGGCGTCGGAAAATTACCCACATTGAACTGACCTTGAACATCGGCAAAGGCGATGCAGGCCTTCTTCCCTGTCTTGAACCAGCAACTGATCGCGTGCAGTCATCCGGATAAGCCGCCCCGCCGGAGGCCAAGCTGACTTGGTGACACACGAACGCATTATTGTCTTCCGGTCTGGCGGCAACAGTATCAGCAGGACGGCAAAGCTGACCGGCTGCAGCGAAGCGCAGGTGAAGCGCGCTGGGCTCGACATCAGAAGGAAAGCGGGAAGCAGGAAATGTTGCGCAAGAGTTGAGTTCTGCGAGGTGCAAAAGTCAGTTGCAAATCGTCGCGACAGAGGCTCGGCAGCTCCCCGAAGTAGCCATTTCAGATTGCTTGCAGGTGCGGATAAAGTCCTTTATGCATCGGCACATGATCAAGTCCGCGCTCATCGCTGCAATCTGTTATGCGACGCTTCCATAAGGAGCGGCGCGTTTCGATCATGCCTTGAAACAAGCCGCCGTCAGGCGGCTTTGTTCATTGAGAGGACCCCCTGGCGGCAATACCAGGAGGATTCCCTATGGCACTTCCCGATTTATCAACCGGTCATTCCAAACCATATTCGGCGGCTTTGAAGACGCTCATTGAGCGCGGCTATGTAAATCAAGGGACCGACCTGCCGGGTGTCGATACCGCCTTTGAAGCAGGCATCGTACCCGCTTACGCTGGTTTCGATGCGACGGCTGACAGTCTTCATGTCGGCCATCTTCTTCTGATCATGGCGCTTCGTCATCTTCAGCAGACTGGCCATAAACCCATCGTTCTCATTGGGGGTGGGACCACCCGCATCGGCGATCCCAGCTTCCGTTCGGACGCGCGGCCGATGCTGACGGACGAGCGGATCGCCGCCAACATTGAAGGGATCAGAAAGATCTTTGACCGTCTCCTTGTCTTCGGAGACGGCCCGACGGATGCCGTGATGGTGAACAATGCCGACTGGCTGGACAGCATTCGTTGGATCGACATGCTGAGAGACGTCGGCAGGCATTTCTCCGTCAATCGGATGCTCTCTTTCGACAGTGTGAAGTCGCGGCTGGAAAAGCAGGAGAATCTGAGCTTCTTAGAATTCAACTACATGATCCTCCAAGCGTTCGACTTCCTTGAGCTATCCCGCCGGACCGGTTGCCGTTTGCAGATGGGTGGAGCCGACCAGTGGGGGAACATCATCAATGGCATCGACTTGATACGGCGGACGGATGGAAAGGAAGTCTTCGGAGTGACTACGCCGCTTCTGAAGACTCCTTCAGGTGTCAAGATGGGTAAGACGGCTGCCGGAGCTGTGTGGCTCAACGAAGATCGCCTTTCGCCATACGATTACTGGCAATTCTGGCGTAACACGGAAGACGCTGATGTCGTTCGGTTTCTGAAGCTTTTCACCGATCTGCCGATGAACGAGATCGAGCGATTTGGACAGGCTGAAGGAACCGAGCTAAACGCCGTCAAAGAACGTCTCGCCAACGAAGCTACGGCCCTGGCACATGGAACTAACGCCGCCAAACAGGCGGAGGCCACGGCTAGCCAAGCATTTGGGCAGGGCGAAGCCGCAGAGGGGCTACCGACGCTTCATCTAAATGACGCCGAGGGGTTGGCCGGAGTAGCCCTTGTGGATTTGCTGGTACGCGCCGGATTGACCTCCTCCAAAGGGGAAGCGCGAAGGGCGATCTCGGGACGAGGTGTGCGGATCAACGGCAACGTTGTCGAGGTTGATACAATGATATCTTCCCAAGACCTCCCGATCCGGCTTTCGCTCGGCCGGAAGCGCCACACTGTTGTAAAGTAGGGTTTCAGCAAATGCTGTCGCAGAAATTCTGCCCGCTTAGCGGATATTGCAGACATTCGCGTCGAGTTCCCTGAGGAATGTCGAGAGACACTCCTCAGGGGGTAGTTAAGGCCGCCAAGTTTTCTGGGTTAGCAGGCGCGCCACTGTGGCAGCTTGGCTTGTATGGCGAGGCCATGGTTGAGTGAGGTGAACCAAATCCAGCCCCGCGGTCGATCCCGAAGCTTCCCACAATGGCGAAGAGAACATCTTCACTGGTTCCTTTTCAGCACAAGACCTTCCGTTCGCTATGGTCGGCTGCACTCATTTCGAACCTTGGCACCCTAGTGGAAGGTGCGGCGGCAGCTTGGCTGATGACGAGCATCGCCACCTCCCATGGAATGGTGGCGCTCGTCCAGTCATCGACCACCCTCCCCTACATGATCTTCTCGCTCGCGGCGGGAGCGCTCGCGGACAAGTTTGACCGTCGCCGGATCATGTTGACTGCGCAACTGCTGATGGTCTGCGTATCCGCCTTCCTGGCGTTCCTGACCTATGCGGGGAATGACACCCTGGACCCTTCTGGGTCTCGCCTTCCTAATCGGCTGTGGTTGGGCATTGCACGATCCCTCTTGGCAAGCCTCCATGGGAGATATCCTGCCTCGCGAACACCTGCCAAGCGGGGTTGCGCTCAACGGCATGAGCTACAATCTCATGCGCAGCATCGGGCCGGCGATTGGCGGCATAATCGTGGCCACAGCCGGTGCGGCCTTCGCGTTCCTCTTCAACGTCCTTTGCTAGTTCGCTCTGATCGCTGCGCTGTTGCGATGGAAAGCCGAACGGGCACGACAAGCGCTGCCGCGGGAGGCTTTCGGCAGTGCGATGGCGGCGGGCTTCCGTTACGTGCTCTTGTCGCCGAACCTTCTCAAGGTGATGTGCCGGAGTTTCATTTTCGGCCTCACCGCCGTTGTCATTTTGGCTCTCCTGCCGTTGGTCGCTCGCGAACAGATCAAAGGGACCGCAGTCACCTACGGCGTGATGCTCGGCTTCTTCGGCCTGGGAGCGATTTGCGGCGCGCTCCTCATCGGGCGGGTCCGAGAAGTTCTCTCCAACGAATGGGTCATTCGCGGTGCGTTCTTTGTATTGGCGATCAGCTGCTTCTTTCGGGCATGGAGCGAGCACGTTGGGCTGAGCTGTCTCAACCTCATGCCAGCCGGTGCGGCCTGGATTCAATCATTCTCGCTGTTTAACGTCACAGTGCAGCTTTCGGCGCCGCGGTGGGTGGTTGGACGCGCCCTCTCTCTATCAGACGGCCACATACGGCGGCATGGCGGCGGGAAGCTGGCTAACTGGCGGATGTCCAAGGTGTTTCGGGAGCCTTGCTCGTCCGCCAGCTGGTTCTTGTCATTGGGGGACTGATGGGCATCCTTCTGCGTCAGCCGGATTTTGAAACGCTCAATCTGGATCCGACCAACAAGTTCAGCGAACCGACGCTGCAACTTGAGCTGCGGCCACGAAGCGGTCCGATCATGGTGATGGTCGACTATCGTGTCGATCAGAGAGATCCAGACTCGCCCACAATAATTATCTGAATTTCAGCAGTAATTTTTGATCGCCCATTCGTGCTGTGTACCAGCCCTGTGTCTTGCGCAAGTGGTCACGAACGGCTGCCGGAGCCTCGAAGACGCCCTAAAAACACATGCTGCGATTTTTGAACACGCTTGACGATTAGATT
This sequence comes from Mesorhizobium sp. M0923, assembly GCF_040319365.1. Lineage (NCBI taxonomy): Bacteria > Pseudomonadati > Pseudomonadota > Alphaproteobacteria > Hyphomicrobiales > Phyllobacteriaceae > Mesorhizobium > Mesorhizobium sp. M0923. Next base: position 10,281 of record NZ_JAMYNW010000036.1, read on the forward strand.
AATTCATCCACAATGCGTGTGTTGAACACGCGAGGTGAGTTATGAACATGAAAGAGCTTAGGGTTCGACTGGGCATGACTCAAAAAGATTTGGCAGAGCAGATGGCAACGACGCAACAGACTGTGGCCCGTTGGGAAACAGGCAAAACGCAGTTGAACGTCGAGCAGATCAAGGACCTTTGTCTCACGTTGAAATGCACGGTCGAGGAGCTGCTGGGCTGGAAGATTGATGTCGAGGAGTGGCGCACGAGCCCGTTTGCAATTGCCGATGCCGAAACGCGATACGGCACGCTCAGAATCAAGACGACTGTTGGCAGCCGCCAATATCCTATCGATGAAAAGGCGCGTGAATCGATTTTACGTCAGTTGAAGGAACTTCATAATCTTCGTAGAAATAACACAGTTAGGCCATGGCTGTATTGTTGGAGCCTTGACAACAAAATACTCTTGATAAATCCGCAATATGTCCGCACCATTGAGCTTATCGGTGAAGATGTAGAGGAGATGCCAGAGTATTATCATCCAGAAATCTATCGGGCTTTGGATGACTGGGATAAGGGTGAGGTTTCAGGAAAGCTGAAGAAAGAATGCGATGCCATCATCGCAGAGATGGGTGATCAGGAAGCCGTGCGCATGGCCTCCTATGTTCGCGTCACATATGACGACGGAGAAGATGAGTGGAACTTCTTGGATGAAGAAACCGCTACGACTTTCTTCGGATTGGAAGCTGCGACCTTTGACGTTCCCCAGTGTAGTTTCGCCGAAGTGGAGGAAGAAGGTTACTACCGAGCGCGATACGCCAACCTTGATCGCGTCGCGGTGATGGAGGTTCCAAGCGACCGTTATCACAGATTGACCGCGCCCGAGGAAGCTTAGAACCATCCACGAAGGGCGATGTTACATCTCGACCTTGCGTGGTGCGTTTTCAGTACGAAATGACGTTAAGCGTAGGTAGTGGCAGCTAAGAGTGCTCGACCAGAAGCTAAACTGCCTCCTCAATATCGCTGCCGATGTGCCGCAGGACACGTCCACGGGAGCGTGGATAGGCGTGAAGTTCCTGCACTCCACGGTCCGCTCTCCCATCGCCGGTGTGTGCCCGACGCCATCTTGTGGACGAGCTTGGCCGCCTGCACCCGGTTGTATTCCGGTCCGCCGCTATGGCTATCTCCATGTCAATCGGCGCCGAACTTTGACTGCCCGCTGCTTTTGATGAAGTTGGCGAGGTCCCGCGCATAATCACTCTTGGTGAGGCCCTGTGTCGCGAACTTGTGGTCCAGCAGGGCAAACAGGTCCAAGTCCCCTTCCGCCTGTGGCGCTGGCTTGCCCTCACCGCCCTCGGCTTCCCAATTGGGGACCGCCTCTGCGCGCTGCACCGTGGCGATTGTCCGCCCAAGACGCATCACAAGATCGAACGCCAAACCGTGCGCGTGCACGATGATTTGCCGCTCAGGCCTCATTTGGACAGGACTTGAGCTGGCCCGGTGGTTTGAGCCGGGTTACCTTGAGCCGGTGGGCTGCGAACAAGCAGTTCGAGACATTGGCCTCGATCACTTCGCAACACGCCGCTGCGCCTGGCCTCGGTGTGCTCCCCCCGAAATCGTTGTGTCATATCACCGAGGGCATCACGGCCAACAGCTTCCACATGGGCAACAGCCTCGCCATTGAGCCGAATATGGTCGCGAGCAGATCACCAACGAAGCGGTCGGAACCTCGGAGCCGAAGTTCGACGCCGAGGTGGTTCGCATGATGCGCTAAGCAGCACCACGGCGCTTGCCGGTATGTTTGCTGCCGGCAGCCGACGAACTCCTATCCTCCTGGACAAGGGCGCCGTGCGTCATTGGTTTGATTTACCGGCCGCTCAAGGCTTCCACAGTTTTCGCTTTCGAGGCGACCTTTGCAACATGCCAACGGAAATTTAACATAACGACATAAACATTTCTTTATGCGGCGTTGACAAAGAAGCGAACTGCTGTAATTGTCTCCCGCGTCGTGGTTCTCCGTACGGCGCTGCCGCAGCGGAGCTAAGAGGGAAGCCGGTGCGATGCCGGCGCTGCCCCCGCAACTGTTAGCGGCGAGCCAACCCCACTCATGTCACTGAGGCGAATAGCCTTGGGAAGACGGGTAGAGGCTATGACCCCGCGAGCCAGGAGACCTGCCACGGCGAATTACGTCCACGGGCGGGGTGTCTCGGTGGCCGCTGCAGCCTGGCGTTCGTGCCGGCCTGCTAGCGCCTTCCTTGTCACCGACGCCCCAACCATCGGGGTCTGGCATGACTGTCTCTCAGCAAATTCCTGTAGCAACGCTCGGCGTGCCCCGCTTCGGTCGTCGGCGAGAACTGAAACTCGCGCTTGAAAGTTACTGGTCCGGAAAATCTTCCGCCGCCGACCTTCTCACGACGGCGAAGGCGCTCCGTGCCGCTAGTTGGGAGGAGCAGCACGATCGCGGCGTGTCGAAAATCCCGTCGAACGACTTCTCGCTCTACGACCATGTGCTCGACACCGCAGCCATGGTCGGCGCCGTTCCATCCCGTTACGGCTGGAATAGCGGCGAGGTCCCACTTGACATCTACTTCGCAATGGCGCGGGGCAACCAGGGTCAGACGGAGGATTGTGGACACGCTGGTCACCAGCAGGCGGCTCATCGGCCTGATGTAACCGCGATGGAAATGACCAAGTGGTTTGACACCAACTATCACTACATTGTGCCGGAACTCGACGATGATCAGACGTTCGCCCTCTCGTCGACGAAACCGGTCGACTACTTCCTCGAGGCTAAAGCTCTCGGCGTTCACACACGCCCAGTCATCCTTGGACCGATCACCTTCCTCAAGCTGGCGAAATCGCCTGCCGAAGGATTCGATCCCATCGCGCTCCTGCCGCGGCTGCTGCCCGTCTACGAGCAACTCCTGCAGAGGCTGAAGCTGTCTGGAGCCGACTGGGTGCAGATCGATGAGCCAGCGCTTGTCCTCGATCTGAACCCGAACGAACGAGCTGCGTTCGAATTCGCCTATGGCCAGCTGTCGAAAGCCGCGCCCGAGCTGAAGATCATGCTGGCTACCTATTTCGGGCCGCTGGGAGACAATCTCGAAACCGCGGTTTCTCTGCCCCTGGCCGGGCTGCATATTGATCTCGTGCGCGCTCCCGAGCAGCTGGAAACGGTGGGTCGGCTCGCACCGAAGGATCTGGTGCTCTCGCTTGGCTTGATCGATGGCCGCAACGTCTGGCGTGCGAACCTGCCCGCCATTCTCGACCGCATCAAACCGATCGTCGCCGGCTGGCCCTTGGACCGCGTCGAGATCGCGCCTTCTTGCTCGATGCTGCATGTGCCGATCGACCTCCGCATGGAGACGGAACTCGACGCGGACATCAGGTCGTGGCTCGCCTTCGCGGCCCAGAAGACCGACGAGTTGGTGTTGCTTGCCCGGGCCCTGTCCCAAGGCAGGGATGCGGTGGCAGGCGCGTTGAAAGCGTCTGCCGAGGCTGCCGCCACTCGCGTGACATCCACGAAGATCCATGACCCGCTGGTTGAGGGGCGGATCGCCAGCATTGACGACAGCATGAAGCGACGAGAGAGCGCTTTTGCCGAGCGCTCCAGAGTCCAGGCCGGCACGCTCGGGCTGCCGCCGTTCCCGACGACGACCATCGGGTCCTTCCCGCAGACGCCGCAGGTACGCAGGGCGCGGGCCGCTCATGCGAAGGGCCAGCTGAGCTATGTCGACTACGAGACCTTCCTGAAGAAGGAGATCGAGGCTGCAATTCGCTGGCAGGAAGAGATCGGGCTGGACGTGCTGGTGCACGGTGAGTTCGAACGAAACGACATGGTACAGCATTTCGGCGAGCAGCTGTCCGGCTTCGCCTTCACCCAGCATGCGTGGGTGCAGAGCTATGGGTCGCGTTACGTGCGCCCCCCCATCATCTTCGGCGACGTATCGAGGCCCAATCCGATGACGCTGCGCTGGTGGCAGTTCGCCCAGTCGCTTACGGAAAAGCCTGTGAAGGGAATGCTCACAGGCCCGGTGACCATTCTCAACTGGTCTTTTGTTCGCGACGACGTACCCCGCTCCGAAGCATGCCGCCAGATCGCGCTCGCCATCCGCGACGAGGTGACGGATCTCGAATGGTCCGGCGCAAGGATGATCCAGATCGATGAGGCCGCGTTTCGCGAAGGATTGCCACTGCGCCAGTCTGATTGGAACGACTATCTCGACTGGGCTGTCGAATGCTTCCGGATCGCTTCAACGGGTGTAAAGGACGCGACTCAAATCCATACCCACATGTGCTACTCGGAGTTCAACGAGATCATCGACGCGATCGCTGAAATGGATGCGGATGTCATTTCGATTGAGACGTCGCGCTCGAAGATGGAACTGCTGGACGCCTTCACGAGCTCCAAATATCCGAACGAAATCGGTCCCGGAGTCTACGACATTCACTCACCACGCGTCCCGGAAGTCGGCGAAATTTCGGATCTCGTCATGCTTGCCCGCGAGCGACTGTCGGATTCCCAACTGTGGGTAAACCCGGACTGTGGCCTCAAAACACGCAAATGGGAGGAGGTCCGCCCTGCCCTGATGAACATGGTCGATGCAGCACGTGCGCTCCGGTAGAAAGTGTAGGCCGGAGGGTTTCCTGGTTGCTCACCATGTGGTGAGTGACCGGCTGCCGCATGTCGGCCGTGAATGTGCCAAAACGCGATCACATCTTTTGAAATAAGTCACGCGAGCGAGAATGTGCACTTTCCTTCGGCACGTGTATTAATCGCGCAGGAGTAAAGGGTACCGTTTTCTCCCTGTGACGTGTCGAGTTCGAAGGGGATGTGATTGGCGTCGAGACCGCTCCGGCCATGGGTTATCAGCATGCCAAGTGCGCTGTTCTCGATCAGTTCGTAAAGGACTTCTCGGCTCGGTTCATCGAAATGCGCGGGTACATACATGACAGGTTCCTTCACTGGCCGCCGGGTTCGCTGTTCACCGGTTGACATCCGATGGCAAGCGTTCCAACGCGGCGGCGATCTGGCGCTTCGCTGCTGAGGGCAGAGGCAGGATGGGACGCGGGGGGTCGGCACGGCAAATGTCGAGCAATTCGGCAAGTGCATAGACGACGCGAAGGCTCGAGAACTCCTTGAAGAGGCTCCAGAGCGGCGCAAGCGTGGCATCGATCCGTCGCGCTTCGGCCGCATCGCCCTGTTGCGCCGCCGTGACGATCTTTGTGCAGACCTCGGGCAGGATGCCGGCGAGGACGCTGTACCATGTGTTGGCGCCGGCGATCATGGCCTCTGCGGCGTTCCAGTCGCCGCTGTAGCCGATCGAGAACCCTTCCGGCACAGTGCGCCTCTGGTCGGCCAGATGGCTCTTGATCGCATCGCCCTTGTCTGTCGGATTCTTGATAGCGACGATCCCCCGCACCTTTGCCAGGCGGCTGACGAGTGCTGGGGTGAAACGGAAATGCGTCGTTCCTGGATTGTCGTAGATGACGATCGGAAGGCCACTTTCGCGCGCCACCGTGGAGAAATGTTCGAACACCTCGTCATCAGTGAGCGGGGTGTAAGAGGCGGCGGCAAGCAACCCCGCGGCAGCCCCAAGGGCCTTGGCGTCCTGCGCGAGCCTCACTGCTTCGTCGGTGCGCAGCGCGCCCACACCCACCACGACCGGCATTTGTCCCCCGGTTTCGTTCAAGGTCTCGGCGAGCGCCCGTCGCCGTTCCTCGCGCGTCAGATACATGTATGTGCCGGTGCTGCCGAGAAGACCGATGGAATCGACCTGAGCGGCGCAAAGCCTGGCAATCAGCTTGCGCAGAGCAACGGTATCGGCACGGCCGTCACGATCGGTCGGCGTGATGGGAAACGCGGAAAGGCCGCTCAGGAATGCCATGGCAAGGCTCCGGGTTTGTACGCGAGCGCGGGACTGGCCGGACCACAGGTCATCACAAGGCGTCCAGAGCCCGCCGCAGGTCGGCGATTAGGTCATCGGCGTCTTCAAGACCCACCGAGAGACGCATGAGGTCCTCGCCGACTCCATCGGCCAGATGCGCATCCTTGCGGATCGGCTGACGAGCACGGGTCAGGCTTGCCGGATGATAGATGAGACTGTCGGCATCGCCGAGGCTGACAGCCCGGGTGATCAGGTTGAGCCGGTCCATCATCCGCCGCGCGCCCTCGAACCCAGCGTGGAGGCCAAAGGCCAACATGCCCGACCCTTGGGACATCTGCTTTCGCGCCGTCACCTGATCAGGGTGCGAGTCGAGGAAGGGATAACTCACCCATGCCACCGCCGGGTGCGCCTCGAGCGCCTGAGCCACCGCAAGTGCCGTGGCGCTGTGCCGTTCCATGCGCAGCGTGAGCGTCTTCAGACCGCGCAGGATCAGGAAGGCTGACATGGGCGAGAGCGCTGCGCCGGTGATGTAGCGCAGGCCCGTTTCGTGCAGCGTGCGGAGCGTTTGCGCGTCGCCGAGAATCGCCCCACCAAGGGCATCGCCGTGCCCATTGATGTATTTGGTCAGCGAGTGGAGCACGAGGTCGGCCCCATGTTCGAGCGGCCGCTGGAGCACGGGGGAGGCGAAGGTGCTGTCGACTGCAACCTTTACACCGCGCGCGTGGGCGCGCTCGGCAATGGCAGCGATGTCTAGGATGCGGCTCAGCGGATTCACCGGCGTCTCGAAGAAAACAAGCCGGGTCCGCTCGGTGATCGCGGCATCGAGATTGTGAGGATCGGACAGGTCGACCGCGACGACCTTGATGCCGAAGCGGGGGACCGCCTGTTCGACCATGGCACGCGTGTTCGCATAAAGCGTCCTGTGGACGATGAGTTCATCGCCTTGGGACAGGAGCGACAGGATCAGCGTCCCGAAAGCCGCCATCCCCGAGGCAACGACCAGACCTGCCTCGGCTCCTTCCAGATTGGCGAGCCGTTGCTCGAGGATCTCCGTCGTCGGATTGTATTCGCGCGCATAGAGCCTTCCGCCAAGGGCGGCGGCGGCCTCGTTCGCTGCCACGCTTTCGAATCCATAGGTCGAGGTCAAGAAGACTGGCGGCTGAACGGCATTGGAAAAGCCGGCGGGATCGTAGCCATGATGGATCGCCCGAGTGGCGAATCCGGGACCGGTGTCGTGGAGCGACCGCGTGAGAGCATCGGTTTCGGATTGATAGGAACGGGTCATTCGGCCTCTAGATCTTTCTTGGGTTTCCGAAAGATTGACGGCAAACTGGCCGATGTGAAATATCCAGTTGGCAATGAATGAAATGGTCCAGTCTTCAAGTGCCGGTTCTGCAGGTCGCTCGCACGCGATGGGTGCACGCCAGATCTACGAGGCTCTTCGCGAGCAAATCCTCGGCGGCGTCTATGAAACCGGCAGTCAGCTGCCGTCCTCCCGCGGCCTGGCAAATGACCTTGGGGTTTCGCGAACGACGGTGACGGTCGCCTATGACCAACTGACCGCGGAAGGTTTCATCGAAGTCCGTCAAGGCGCACGACCTCGCGTTGCATCCTCGCTGATCGGTCCTGAGACGAGCCGCACTGTCGCGAAACGAGTCGGCCCGGTTCATCTGTCCGCCTATGGCGAACGACTGCGCGTCACGCCGCCCTGGCCGGATTATCTGCCGACTGGACTGAAGGTCGATTTCCGCTATGGCGACCTGGCGCCGTCAGACTTCCCCGCATTGGTCTGGAAACGTGCGATGAACGAGGCGATGGGGCAGCGCCCGTTGCGTCTTGCCTATGACGACCCTCGCGGCTCGCGCCGGCTGCGCCAGGCGCTCCAGGGCTATCTCTGGCGCGCCCGAACGCTGAGCTGCGACCTCGAGCAGATCATCATCATCAACGGTTCGCAGCAGGGCCTCGATCTGTGCGCTCGCCTGCTTCTCGATCGTGCCGACCGCTTCGTCATCGAGGACCCGTGCTACAGGATGGCGCGTCAGGTCTTTGCCAGTACGGGTGCCTTGCCCATCCCCGTCACCGTCGACGAGGACGGGATGAAGACGGAGTTGCTGGCGGGGATCGGGGCGCGACTGGCCTATGTCACGCCATCGCATCAGTTTCCGCTGGGCGGCGTCATGCCGATCGCGCGCCGCCATCAGCTTCTGGAATGGGCGCGGCACAACAACGCCTATGTGATCGAGGACGACTACGACAGCGAATATCGCTACGACATCAATCCGGTCCCTCCGCTGCACAGTCTCGAGGACCACGGGGCTGTCATCTACCTCGGCACGATCTCCAAAACGCTCTCGCCGATGCTGCGCATAGGCTACCTCGTCGTCCCGACGGAATTGCAGGAGGTCTTCGCTACCGCCAAACAATTCGCGGACCGGCATTCGCCGGTGGCTGAACAGGAGGCTCTGGCCTGTTTGTTCGAGAGTGGCGGCTACGAAAGCCATGTGCGGCGTGTGCGCAGGCTGAACGGCGAGCGGCGGGAGACGTTGTTGGGCGCCTTGCGGCGCAGCTTCGGAGATCGCATCGCTGTCCAGGGAGCAGAGGCCGGTCTGCACGTCGTCGTTTGGTTCGACGAACTGCCGCGATCGCGGGAAACGACCCTGGTCGAAGCCGCCCGAGACGCGGGCCTGGGGCTGCACCTGATCTCGCCCCTTTACGAGCGGCAATCGGACGAAGGCCACATCGATCGCGTGGGGCTTGTCATGGGCTATGCCGCCTTGAGCATTCGGCAAATCGAGAAGGGCGTTGAGATCCTGCGAGCGGTTGTCAAGCAGGTGCAAGACGCGTTGCCGGGACACGGTGGCTAAAACGGCGGGACGTGGCGTGCTGGCGAGGAAACCGACCCTTGGGCTGAACCGCATTTCGTTGCAAAGCCAACTGGACTGGGAATACGCCATGCAACTGGTGCTGTTGATCACGCCAGTTTGGCGGCAGATTTTTCGTGCGAGACGAATTTCCGAGAGCGATGCATGCGGCAAGGAAAACTGCTTCACATCCATATCGCGCCCGCTGCCTTTTATGAAATGGAGGATCTGGCGGAGGCGTAGCTTGTTGCCGGCCGAGCGGGCTCGAGCACCCGCAAGACATAATCGACGATCTCTACCAGGGCTTGTCCACGGCCGAATGATGGAATTATCCAGCGCATGGTGCGGCATGCACCATGCCGATGCCAGAAGATCTGGACGCTCGACAAGCACCTTTCTTCAAACATTTCCCGAACGACCCGCAGCGCAAAGCCTCCCCATGAGAAAAGAGCATCCCATGTCTTTCACGCCATTGGTTGCCCCCGAGATCAAGGCCCGCTACCCGGATTTTCATCTGATCAGCATTGTGGTGCGGAACGCTGAAATCGACGTGCCGGATGCACAGGCGTTGAACGACACGATTGCGGCGGCGGAACAGGCTGCGCTTCGCGATGACGCCCAAAGGGACGCGCATCTTGCGGCGTGGGCCGTTGCCTACGAGGCTTTCGGCACAAAGGCCAATCGAACGCCGTGCTCGGCCGCCGCGCTTCTCAAGCGGGTGCGGAAAGATGGCTCTCTCCCGCGGATATCCCCACTGGTTGATGCCTACAATGCCGTCAGCGTGTTGTATGGCGTTCCGATTGGCGGGGAGGATCTCGATCTTTACCAGGGGGTCCCGAGACTTTTAATTGCGAAGGGAGCGGAGCCATTCGACACGATCCAGCAAGGTGAAATGGTAGCCGAGCATCCCGAACCGGGCGAAGTCATCTGGTGCGATGATGCCGGTGTCACGTGCCGCCGCTGGAACTGGCGGCAGGGGCGGCGCACCATGGTCACGGTCCATACCCGCGCCATGTGGCTCGTGCTGGAAGCCCTCGGCCCAATGTCAGCTAAACAGATGACGGGCACCGGAGAGCATCTGATGGGACTTATCCAAGCGTTGTGCCCGGGTGCGCGAATCGAAACCGCGCGAATCGACGAGTCCACTACATCTCGTGTTCCTTAGGGTATGGCCCCACCTTTCGGAGAAACACCCCACTCAGCCCTGTCCGGATCTGGCGCTCCTTGCTCGCTCCGCTGGCCTACACAGTTGATTGCGAACGACCCAGAACGGCTCTCGAAAACGAGCGTCGAACGAAATCAGATCACCGCTTGTTCTCCCTTAGCGTTGTTTGGCGTACTTTTACCGCGATGCCCTCCAGTGTTGGATGGTCCAAATTACGCCAAGCTCGGTCGAGTGATCGCGGAGAAGCTTAATGTCGACTAAATCGAAATTCATGGAGCGGTTCGGACAACGGGTGCGAACCCGGGACGTCGTGCCGGTGTCGTCAGGCTCTCCCGTCCGACTGAGCCTCGGTTTTCTTCACGGCGCGAATACTCCTGAGGCCGCCCGCATTCTCGTTAAGAGACAGCTGCCGCTCAGGACGGCCCACGCGATACTCACGGAGGTGGTCGATCACGGCAAGGCGTTCGTGACGGTTCCTTGCGTCGACGACCTGTTGGCACTGAAGAATGAACTGTCGTCCGCAGGCGTGATCGCGAAGGTTCATGCGCCGCGGCCGATAAGTGTTCGCGAAGTCCGGGATCGCACAAAGCTCTCTCAGGAGGCATTCTCCGTGAGGTATGGCCTCGATCTGGCAACGCTTCGAAACTGGGAGCAAGGTCGCTCGAAACCGGATGTAGCGGCGAATACTCTCCTTTGGACCATCGCCCGGAATCCGGAAGCAGTCGAAGAATCGCTGGACATGGAGGACGGAGTGGCTGCCCCATCACCCTGAGGGGGCCGGTCACTCCGGCGCGCGGCTATTCGGCCGCCAGCGCGACAGCCGGCCGCCGCGCGGTATCGACAGCGCGCAAGCCTCAAACGTCCGACGCCTTCCTTGGCATGTCGCACGCCAGATCCCAAACATGGTTCCACCGCAACGAGATGGTGACGGAAGCAGTGTCTGCACTTTGAAAACGAGCCAGGCCTTTGCGTCCTCATGGACGTCGCGATCGTCTCGTCCCAGTAAAAGTCGCAATCATTGTCGATGCGACGTTCCGCGCCAGCTGGCCGCTTATTTTCCTAAGATCTGCGTTACAGGCCGGGGCGTTGTCGCCGTTTCGGCGGGTAAAATGGGATAGGCGAGCTCGGGTGCCTTTCCGGTCAGCGAGTTGAGGAAGGCAACAAGCAGGTCGACTTCTTCGTCCGCCAGTACCACGCCAAGCTGGGTGGTTCCCATGATGGCAACGGCCTGTTTCAGATCCCAAACCTTGCCCGAATGAAAGTATGGCGCGGTGAGTGCAACGTTGCGCAGCGGCGCCACGCGGAAAACATAGGAATCGTCGGCAGTATTGGTGACCGCAAATCGGCCCTTGTCTTTTTCCGGCAGGACCTCGGCGCTGGGCTGTTCCACGAGGCCGAATGGGTAATAGGCTTCCCCACCAACGTTGATGCCGCCATGGCAGGACGAGCAGCCTTTGTCCATGAAAAGCGCCAGGCCCTGTTTCTGTTCGGAAGTCATGGCAGCCTCATCACCATTGAGGAAGCTGTCGAAGGGGGCCGGGGTGACCAGTGTCGCCTCGAAGGCTTCGATTGCCTTGGCGAAGTTGTCGAAGGTGACCCGATCGGCTTCAGCCGGAAAAGCTGCATCGAACCAATCGACATATTGCGGCATCGACTTGAGGGTGGCGATGACTTGACCCGGTGTATTGGCCATTTCGACGCCGGCTTGGACCGGTCCCTTCGCCTGAGCCTTCAGGTCTTCGGCACGACCGTCCCAGAACTGGGCGATGTTGAAGACAGCGTTCAGTACAGTCGGCGCGTTGCGCGGTCCCTTCTGCCAACCATGGCCGATCGAGGTTTCTTGATTGTCGTCGCCGCCGGTGGCCAAGTTGTGGCACGAGTTGCACGACAAGACGCCTGACGCCGAGACGCGTGGATCGAAGAACAGTGCCTTGCCGAGAGCGATCTTCTCCGGGGTGATCGGGTTATTGGCGACTGCCGGCGTGGTGGATGGCAAAGCCCTGAAGGTGGCCAGTGCCGTTTCTCTGAGGTCTGTGGGGATCGAATCCGCAGCAAAAGCAGTGGCTGCCAGCAAGGGGACAGCCATCGTACTGAATAGGATTTTCATAAATGATCTCCCTGCGTCGTCCACGCAGCCACTCTGGGATGCGCAGCCCATGAACGCCCTGCGCTAGATCAGCTGCGGGAGAGGACCGGGGTCTGACACCTGTTTTCGCGGCAGAGCTTGGACCGTCCGGGAATTGAACGCTCTTCTCGATTGGATTTCAGGGAGGCGGAGGATCGCTGCTCGGCAAGCGGCGGCGCCGGAGCCGTGCTCCGGTTCTCTCTGCGCCTTCTACCATGAAGAAATCGGGTCCGCCGCCGTGTCAGATTTCGGTTCGGGTTATCTGTTCCGCTGCAGGTCCTGCTCGATTTCCGGCGTGCCTTCGCCAGATCGACGTTGGCCGAAATCGATCCGCGATCGCGTCTTGTAGCACCCTTTGCGGGACAATCTTATTTTCGACTGTGGAGGGCCGTTGGGCTGAGCGAAATTAAACGAATTTCAAAGGGCGCCCGAGTAGCTGTTTTGATTGACTTGTGAGGCCTATAGCCTCCATCGAGCGAATATTGGCAGACGACGGAGCACAATTTTGGCTTCGTTTATCATCTTGCTTCAATAGGACAACTGCTTTGCAATACTACACGGCAATTATCATCATGAATTTTAGAGAACCACGTCCCACGCAGTGATTTAACATCGGAAGCGTTGCAGTCCTGTCGCGAGAAGCTGATTTACAAATACAACAAGATGATTAACACCGCCAAAGGGCGCAAAATATTGTTTGTTCGCTATAGTACGCTCCAGCTGCCGGCGAAATCTCGATATAATAACCTCGTCGGCGTACCCGCTCCAGCCTCACATACGACTGCGACGCCTATACTTGCGCTTTTCCACTGCCCGACATGCAGGCAGCGAGCCATTGCATCGCGGAGGTTGCATCTTCCAACATAGCGACCTGTTCCCCAAAGCGGGAAAAGTCTTGCGCGCTGCGCTCGCAGGTATTCGTCCGTTGTATGCATCAAAGCACGCCCTGGGGGCGGCTTCGTAGATCCGGTCTCTGCGATGTTCTGGCCATTCGTTGAGAAAATCGATAGCATCCGCAGGACTGGCAATCTCTTGCACGATGTGCGCTGCACGCCTTACGAAAAGTGGGCTGCTGAAAGTCCCTGAGCTCATTCGTTCTTCCCGACCTGCTGAACCGCTACTTTGCGTGAACAGGCGCCTCCTCTACACGCGCCCACCATTGCGGAATGTGTTGTCACAGCGATAGGGGTTCAACAGCAAAGCAGCGGCGTGATGTCCTCGGTTTACCAGCGGGCCAATCCCTAACATCCTGCTGCGAGAGCGGCTCACCGGATGAATCTACATCGTTTCGACCATTGCGAATCAACGCTTGATAGTTCCTCTACGCGCCACCAGGAAGCGGCCACTGCTCTGCCACCGATTTCACAGCCAAAAAGAGGATGGCGAACAGAAACAGCCCGCTTCGTTTCGAGATTACTGGTCGTTTCGGGGCAAAGCTTACGGCCGAGACGCCTGAAAACGCGCAAGGACCGCGGCAGGTCGCCAACAACGGGCGGATCAAAGGTCACGACGGCGGATACCGCGCCATAGATCTCGCTGGACGAGCATCGCAATAATCATGTCGAGACGTTTGTTGCTTTCAGCGGCGACCGCCACTATGAAGCGACGCTTCGCCGACTGTGTTTCACGCCGCCTGGAGAGTTTCATGACAGAAGAAGCCGAAAAAAACATCGACACCCTCATCGAGCTCACGGCCGATGTCGTCTCAGCCTATGTCTCCAACAATCCGATCCCGGTGGGGGATCTCCCTGCCCTCATCGGCCAAGTGCACGCGGCTCTGAAAGGGACGGCCGGAGGTGTCTCTGCAGAAGAGCCGGTTGCCCTTACGCCTGCAGTCCCGATCAGGAAGTCGGTGACACCGGACTACCTCATCTCCCTTGAGGACGGAAAGAAATTCAAATCGCTAAAGCGCCATCTGTCGACCCACTATGGGCTGACGCCGGATGGATATCGGGCCAAATGGGGCCTGCCGGCGGATTATCCCATGGTCGCGCCGAACTACGCCGCGGCGCGCTCGTCATTGGCCAAGACGATGGGGCTCGGCCGCAAACCGAAAGCGCCGGAAGCGCCGGAGCCGGGTCCGACGAAGCGAACCCGCAAGAAGGTCGCGGGTTGATTTCGGCGATCGAGATTCGTTCTGGAGCGTTGCAGCCATCGGCATAATCTGCGCGTCATATGAAAAGGCGGGGCCCAACCCCGCCTTCCTTTCAAACAACTTTGTTTCATGAGGAATTCGCGACGTCTGCAGCAATCTGCTGCCCTCTGTTTTTGCTCGCTCCTATCGAGCGGCCGTGAGGACCTCCGGACCTACGCGCCCACTCTTGCCAAGACGCAGGAGAAAATTTCAACCAGCTTTGCTGAGGCTGCCAGCGGAGGATTTGCCGGTGCGGCGATCCTGCTCGATCTCATAGTTGATCTTCTGGCCGTCAGCGAGGGTCGAGAGGCCCGCGCGTTCGACAGCGGAAATGTGGACGAAAACATCCGGACCGCCATTGTCGGGCTGGATAAATCCAAACCCCTTGGTGCTGTTGAACCACTTTACCGTTCCAGTAGGCATATACGTGTTCCTCCTTAACAATTGCAACGTGGGCAGGCCATCAGGCCTGCCCGACTCATAGCCGAGACTTGGGCGCAGCAAAAAGCGAAAAATTGTTAAGCCCCGATCAGCTGGCGCACTCCATTTTGGCCGTAGTCGCCAGCAAGCACTGTCCTACACTACCGCTCGAGCATGGCCGGAAGCGCCCCATCCTTCCAACGCTCCTCAGCGCCACGTCTATGGCTGGTGCTTGGAGGCATGGGACGTAAGGCCGCCAGGTCAAAGGCCAGGTAGTTCACGGAGCTACCTTCGTGCATAACGGCTTGGCAAGCACTTGAAGGAGTTTCGAATTGGATTGTTTCAAGAGGGTCGAGGGGTTAATCGATGCCACCAGCGTGGAAGCGATCGATAACGCGCGCGTTTTGCTGGACCAGTTCAAGGGCAAGTCAGAAACAATCGCCCAAGCGATCGACGACTTCCTACTTGATTTCATGACCTTGCTGTTTGTGGTAGAAGCTACCCGCGAGCGGTTCCACAATCCGGCGAGGCGGTTGGCGCGCATCAGATTGAGCAGGATCAGGCTGTTACTCACCCGATGCTCTTGACCTTAGGGACCACGCCGCCAGGGATGCGTTTGCAGCCGCAAAGAAGGCAAAATCTGTTCGCCGGCAAACCGAGCACAGCCAGGCGGTATTTACGCAGATGAATTCGATCGCGACCGCCAAATTCTTCTGTTTGGTACCCAGCGACGACGGCAAGCGCGGACAGCTTCCGTGCTGCTGTCCTCCAGCGACAAACGTGCCTGCATGCCCCCTATCCACGGCGAGCTCGACGGTTGTTTCTCACGTTTGACCAAGGTCCCGCGCAAACACTCCCCTTTCCCGCAGCAACTCATCAGGCTCAACGGCCTCGCGGCAGGCGCATTACGCCAGAAGCGCGCAACCGCATCGTTTTTTCCCGCCCGACTCTTACGATCTTCGTTTTCCGTCGCCTCGCGGATATCGCCCAACTCGCCGATTTTTGGATCAGATCCGTCCTAGCGCGCGAGCAGGCTTCGCGCTCGAGTTGGCTGGGCTGCTCACGCCTCTGCCCTTCAGCATCGAGCTGTCGAGGACAGGGTTCCGCTGGGGCGACCAACATCTCCATTCTCACCGTCAGTGCAGCGGCCATTCGAAGCGCATCCTATACCCCTCCCCGGCAGCGCGCCTAATCGTCTTCCGAACGAAGAAGATATTCTCAGCCGCGCGCGCGTCGCGTTCGGCCCTGTCTGATGTCCGACAATGTCGGATGCGCAACATGGCAGAGCCCGATTTGTCCACTGCCTCGAACGGTTTTCTGATCTGGCACGGTGCATGCTTGGTCATCCGCAAGGCGTCGCGGACCAAGGAGAATCCGTCCCATGATCACCTCACCAAGAAATACCGCCGCAAGTCTCCTGGTTCCATCCAAAGATGAGGCTCGAGTAAGGCCTGGCCCCATGAAGAACTTATTCATCTGGCTCGGCGCTGCCCGCCGATCCTCCCACGCGGGGAGACGGGGACGCAGCGCCTTCATCAAAATGAGGAACAAATCACTTTGCCTCGAACCTTGCCTTTCGACCAGCCACCACAACCGGAGCCATCGATCGTCCACCTGGCTGCGCAAGGCGTTCATTGCCACCGCGCTGGCCCTAGTGACGACCTCTCCGGCTCTGGCCGCCAGCGACGGCGGCAAGGTGACGGATTTTCTGCTCGACAACGGCATGGAAGTGGTCGTCATCCCCGATCACCGCGCGCCGATCGTCACTCATATGGTCTGGTACAAGATCGGCAGCGCCGACGAGCCACCCGGCAAATCCGGCCTTGCCCATTTCCTCAAGCATCTGATGTTCAAGGCGACGACCAACCACGCCGCCGGCGAGTTCGACCGAGCCGTCTCGGCCATCGGCGGCTACAATAACGCCTTCACCGCCTATGACTACACCACCTTCCTCGAGACGGTGGCGCCCTCGGCGTTGGGTGAGATGATGGGCTTCGAGGCCGATCGCATGTTCAACCTCATCCTCAACGACGATGATATCAAGACCGAGCGCGACGTGATCCTGGAGGAGCGCCGTTGGCACAGAGAGACGAACCCGCATGCTCTGCTGGACGAGGAGGTCAACGCGACGTTGCGGCAGAACCAGCCCTACCGCATTCCGGTCATCGGCTGGATGCAGGAGATGGAGAAGCTGAACGGCACCGACGCATTCACCATCTACAACAAATACTACCGACCGAACAACGCCGTGCTGGTGGTGGCCGGCGACGTAGAGCCTGAGACGGTGAAGGCGCTGGCCGAGAAGACCTATGGCAAGGTTGTGCGCGGGCCGGACCTGCCCCCGCGCAACCGTCCGGTCGAGCCGGAGCAGAACACCAGGCGCACAGTGACGCTGACCGATGCGCGCGTTTCGGTGCCGAGCTTTTCCACTCAATGGGTGGTGCCGTCCTATCATACGGCAGAGCCCGGCGAGGCCGAGGCGCTCGACCTGCTGGCCGAGATCCTCGGCGGCGGTAACCGCAGCCGGCTATATCAGGAGCTTGTCGTCAAGCAAGGCATAGCCTCGGCGGCCGGCGCCTCCTTCCAGGGCACCATGCTAGACGACACCAATTTCACCATCTCCGGCTCGCCGGGCGGCGATGCAAAGCTCGTCGATCTCGAAGCGGCGGCCGTTGCCGAAGTCGCCCGGATCGCCAAGGATGGCGTCACCAGCGACGAGCTGGACAAGGCCAAAGACCGCTATATCCGCTCGGTGATTTTTGCGCACGACGAGCTGGACCACATCGCCAACATTTATGGCAAGACGCTCACCACCGGTGGCAATGTGAAGGACGTGCTCGAGAGGCCGGACCGCGTCCGCAAGGTCACCACCGACGAGGTCAAGGCGGTCGCCGCCCGTTATCTGGTGCTCGACCATTCGACGACAGGCTATCTTTTGCCGCAGCAACAGGCGGGGAATTGATCACGAGCTCCATCCCCATGCAAATGCGCCGGCGGGTCTTCCCTCGGCGCGCCTTCGCCACCCTGTTCCTCTCCATCCTCTTTCTCATCTTGCGGGCGCTCGCCCGGTAAACGGGACCTGTTAAAGCCCCGAGGAGCGGTTTTCGCGGGCCTTGCCAGGCATTTGCCGGTTGAGGCGTCATTATTGGGGTGCGCTCCTCCTCAGGCCAGCCTCTCTTCGAGTGGATAGAGTCGCCGATTCGTGGTCCGCAGGTTGTAGGCGCAGGCCACCAGCATCCACTCCGCGCGGCTGGCGAAGCCGATGTCCGTTGTTCAATCGTTCGACTAGTAGAACCGCGAGGCATCTTCTAGCGTATTCAGGTATCCTCCCTTTCCAGTTGGTACCGTGGTCTACCAGCTGTCTGGCCGAGGCCCTATAAGGAACCCGGACGTCGCGGAGTACACACCGCACCTGCTATATATACCTGCTGCGTTGAGGAGGAATCCGGTATTGCCCCTGTGCCTGCCGATGATCCGTCACCTGAGATCCCCTGACCTGTTTGGACCCATTGATCGCCTGCCGGCACTTGGCACGCGGACTAGCGAGCGGACATTCGAGGTCCTCAACCCGTCGACTGGCGAAGTGCTGGCAGAACTACCCGACATGGGTGTCGAGGAGACATGCGCTGCGATCGACAAGGCCTATGTCGCTCAGCCTGGATGGGCAGGGTTGACCGCACGTGAGCGCAGCAACGTTCTATGGCGATGGCATCAGTTGATCATCGACCACGCCGACGATCTCGCCGAGATTCTCACCGCGGAGATGGGCAAGCCGCTTGCAGAAGCCAAGTCGGAGATATCGCATGCTGCGGCGTATCTGCAATGGTACGCCGAGGAGGCCAATCGCGTCTATGGCGAGACGATCTCCGCACCATCGATGGACCGCCGAATGCTGGTAATCAAGCAGCCCATCGGAGTTGTTGGCACGATAACGCCATGGAATTTCCCGGCCTCGATGGTGGCGCGCAAAATCTCGCCAGCCTTGGCGGCGGGCTGCACGATCGTCCTCAAGCCCGCTGAACAGACGCCGCTCGTGGCGGGAGCAATGTTCGCCCTCGCCCATCAGGCTGGCTTTCCCGAAGGCGTCGTCAACCTGATCTATGCGTCCGAAGGTGACGCGGTCGGCCGTGAACTTTGTACCAATCCCAAGGTCCGCAAGATCAGCTTCACCGGGTCGACTGAGATCGGGCGCCTTCTCATGCGCCAGTGCTCGGACCAGATCAAAAAAGTCAGCCTTGAGCTCGGCGGCAATGCACCTTTCATCGTCTTCGATGATGCCGATGTCGATGCCGCGGTTGAGGGTGCGATCCAGGCGAAGTTCCGCAATGCCGGCCAGACCTGCGTTTCGGCGAACCGCCTTTACGTCCAGTCGGGCGTTCACGACGAGTTCGTCGAGAAATTCGTGCAACGGGCTCGCCAACTTCAAATTGGTGACGGTTTCGCTCCCGGAGTGGACATTGGACCGCTCATCGACAAGCACGCTTTGGCCAAGATCGAATCCCATATTGCCGATGCCGTCGCCAAAGGCGGCGCAATTCGATGCGGGGGCAAACGCATCGGCACGAATGGCACGTTTTTCCAACCGACAGTCCTGACCGGTGTCTCCAGCGAGATGACCGTCGCGCAAGAAGAGACATTCGGGCCGCTGGCACCGATTATTCGCTTCAAAGATGCGGATCAGGTCGTGCGTGAGGCCAACGACACGATCTACGGCCTCGCGGCCTACTTTTATGCCTCCAACCTGAAGCGTGTCTGGCGTGTGGCCGAGGCCTTGGAATATGGAATGGTCGGGGTAAATACCGGCCGGATGTCTTCAGAAGCGGCGCCGTTCGGTGGGATAAAACAGTCCGGCATCGGGCGGGAGGGATCCCGCCATGGCCTCGAGGACTACCTCGAAATGAAATATCTCTGCATGGGCGGCATCTGAATTTTCGGCTTGCAGGGTTCACAGACCGGGTAACCTAGCGAGCGATCTCCAAATATGTGAATTGTAGGATCGCTCCTCGATTGGGAAATAAGGGGCGGCTCCGTACCCGAGCAAACACGCAATCCTGAAGGAGCACCCTGGCTGGACTTATCTCTCGACGAGACAAGCGTCTGCATTGTCGGCGAAGACGGCGTGCATGTGACGGAGGATACGCTTGCGAGGGATTTGGCGGCCCTCGCCGACTATCTTCAGGCGACGGGCTGTCGTTGCGCGGGTCTGGTTGGAAGCTTGTGCACCATCGCGATCGTGAACGCTGGTTGTGCGCAATATCCGGTTTCTGGGGCAGAATTGTTAACCTGCTACCTTCCGATTGTCAGTAGCTCAGTTGTTCTTCGGCCGACTGCCGCGCCAGTACAGGCTCGGACAGAATCGAAGATACCATCAGGCAGGCATTCGCATTCGACATTTCCGGTGATCGGCGCACGATCCAGGGCGCGCCAGGTTGACCAAACGCCTCGAACCGCATGACAGTCTTGACCGGCTGGAGGACGGAAATCCCGCGATGCCGAAGAGGTTGGTCAGCGCAGTCGAGCCCACACGGCATTTGCGGCACGAAACAGCAAGGGCTTGGGAAGCGATCGGCCGAGCGATCCTCGAAGGCGCGGGCCAGGGTGTCGACGATGCGTTGATTCAGGTCCGCCAATCTGGTCTCTACCGTCTGATAGCGGCTTCGGTCGCCAGTGACAGCGAGTAAAGATATTTGGCATCATCGGCTTTGATTGCTGCGCAGATCTGGTCGAGATTGGGATAGCTCACTGGTGCACCTTTGGGCTCATAGTGCTTCCTCCTCATCGAGATGAGGATTGCCGGATTTGGCGTAGAACACCAACACGGGTCCGAGATCAAAGCGCGTCCCGGGCGCAAGGCGCTGGACGGACCGGGGCCATGTTTCGGTTGAGACGCCATCGATGCCTCGCGCCAGCGTTCTGGCGAATCGGGGCATCAGCGGAGCGAGTGTCGGTGCCAGGATCGCAGCGGCCGTCGTCTGAAGGGCTAGCGAAGTCCGATTGCGGGCGGGATAGAAACGTCGCGCCGCCGCATAGTCTCGCGCCCGACGGTAGATCACGCAATCGCGCACGAAATCGCAGACCTGAGCGGCCGCGCGCCGGACCGAGAAGCCTTCGTCCGAATAGGCGCGCTCCATCGTCGCGCGATAGATCTCTATCCGAGCAAAGAAGGCGCGGTCGACCGGGCTCCAGTCGCCTGCATCGGGTACACGGCCGGCAAAATCCTGCTTGATTTCCTGGTTCAACGCATCAAGCCAGTTCAGCCAAATCCCTCGGAACACCTCGTTCTCGGTGCGGCGCAGCGCGTCCAGCGTGAAATCCGTCCGCTCACCTTCCGGGCGTGTCAGGCCCAAATGGAGGCGCACGACGTCGACTGTCTTTGGGCTCAGAACCTCCTTGCCCCAGACCGCATGGCGGCAGCTGGTTGAGAACTTCTTGCCGTCGAGCAGGTAGAACTCGTTGACGTGATAGTGGATGCGTGGCGTCCAGTGGGAGAAGACCTCGGCGTAAAGAGCGGGGTAGAGTAGCGCGTGGTAGAACGAATTGTCGAAGCCGAAGAAATGGACAATCTGCCAGTCGTTGCCGGGCATGGCCGCCTTCCAGTCGCGACCCAGCAAGCGGCCGAGCGCCTGGATGTTGTAAAGAAAACCGAAGGCCATTTCCGGCCAGACCCAGATCACTTGCCCCGGGAACCCTTCGGCCGGCAGGCCCCAGTCCGAGGGGTGGGTAATGGGCACTGAAAAGTTGCCGCGTCGGCGTAGGCGCGCGAAGAGATCCAAGATCCGTAGCGGGACGCCCGACGCCCTTAGATGCCGGTCGATATTGTCGTAGCATCGGTCCAAGGCAAGTTCCGGGCGGCGGACGGAGCCGACCAGCGGCGCCTCGGCAGACTGCCGTGACCGGGCTGCACCCAAGTCGTGGCAAAGGTTTGGGGCGCCGCATTCCTCGCAGATGTTGCCACTGGCGGAGCCGCCGCAATCGGGGCAGAGGCCGCTAACATCCGGCTCGTAAAGATAGTGGCCTGTCACAGCATCGAAAAGCGCAGGGCTCTGGCGCAGATCTACCGCCGTGCTGCTCAGAAGACTGCGGAAACACGCGGCTTGAAACTCGCCGTAACCGTCATCGCCCATTGTGGGTTGGAAGCTGTGGACGTCACAATCGAGAAGTGCAAGCGTGGCGCGAATCTCGTTGGCGTAATAGCGCGCCACGTTTGCAGGCGTCGATTGATCGGCATCGGCGCGTGTCGTGACGTAGCTCTGGTTGTCATCGCTTCCAGTGAGGTGATATGCTTCGAATCCTTTCATGCGCAGGAAACGAGTATAGACGTCGGCGCCGAAATAGGGGCCAGAAAGATGCCCCAGATGCAGATCGCCATTTGGCGTTGGCGGCGTGGAGAAGACGAAGATCGGCCCGCGTGGAGCCGTGGTCTTTGCAGCGGCATCAAGGGCGGCCTCGCCGTCTCGCCAGTAGACATCGACGAAATCTAGGTCTTCGTTTCCGTCGTTGCGCAGCACATGCGCTTCAAAAGGGTGGAACAGAACGACATCGCCCGCCTCGACCGAGGTTTCCCCAAGGTCGGTCCTGACCTTGCCCGATCCTGACAGGATCACGAAGGCCTCGATTTCGTCGTGCCGATGGGGCTCGGATGTGACGCCGGGTCCAACCTTTCCGAATGAAAACCCCGTGCGAGGGCTTCCCGTTCCAAGCGTGGCCATGTCGATACCGAACGCCCGCGACAGCTCCGTTCGAGAAAACGTGTATTTGCGCATGACAAGGAACCTAAGCTGTTGAAGCAGTGGGACGTTCGGCTGCCAACCAACAGCCTCCCGTGAATTCGTGGAGAGAAACGGTAGCCAGACCCGTTGGCGGCCCCGGCCAGGATAGTGCAGCTCTGGTCGCCAAGCGGGCGACCAGGGGGGCACTAGTCGGGCTGTAGGCGCCACAGAAGATCCCCTTGCGGCAACCTCCACAATCCACGTGCCGAAGCGTCTTAACAGGCTGCGGTCGATGCTCCGCGAGCCGCAAATCAGAACGCCATCCTCTCCCGCATTTTGAGCGGTCGATCAGTTTCGTGTGCATGCCTCCGCCTGGCTGCGTGAGCTCAATCGCGATAGAAGATGCCATTTGGGGGCTTGAGTTTGTCGAGATCGGCCACTTTGCCCTCGGGCGGGTTAAGGGCGCGCTTAAGCACGTTATATTCAGCGCGGGTCGGTCCACCGGTTGAAGCACGCTGGAACACCAAGTAGAGTGTCCGCCGAGAACGATTGCTTTTGTTCGGTCGTGAGTAGTGCGGTGCGTAATCGTCGAAGATGAAGATGTCCCCAGCCTTCCATACCGCGGGTTCCCAAGAGAACATTTCGGCGACTTGAGGATCGATCACCCCACGGGCATCCATGGGAAACACCCCCTTCTTGTGGTTGCCGGGGCTGAAGAAAAGCCCGCCGTTTTCCGGGTCGGCGTCGTCGATGCCTATGGCAACCACCGCATGGACCATCCGGTCGGGGAGTTTGTGTGGAATGTGATAAATGTCCTGATGCGGGAGATAGCCGCCGCTGTCGGGGTAGTGGAAAATCAGCAACTCCTTGAGCCTGCGCGAATCTTCGCCAAGCAAATCCCCGACCGCTGACTTTATGCGCTGATCTTCTAAGAGCAAACGACGCAATGGATCATGGAAGTCGAGAAAATTCTCGATCTTGGAGATGATCTTTCGATTGTCCGTCGTCTTCTCGAACCACATGAGCCATTTATCATCGCTGACATCCCAGCGTGACATATCTTCGACAAAAGTAGAGATATCTTCCTGAGCCGCTGGAGCGAAGAAGCTTTCGAGCCTGACGTATCCGTCTTTCTGCCACTTTTCTCTTTGTGCATCAGTCAACATGCGAAAAGCCTCCTGTTGGAAAGACTGGTTGGTCGGACATCCCAATTAGGGCAGTCGGGCGCTGGTCAAGTTGCGGGTCCACGGAGACGGACTCACGTCATGTGGGACGGCGATGCTAAGTGCGTTCCGCTCCGGCGGATATTGTCCGCAGAAGCTCGGCGCGAGACTGCCTATGTCAGGCTCAGCCGGGTCCAGGGGTTCCGTAAACTGGGCCAGATCAATCGCTTCACCCGGTCCAGCCAAGACACGCATCGCTAAAGGCCGGCACCATCCGCTGACCGCCGACCCAGCCATGGCCGCCAAGACCACGGCGCTCTTTCGAGTGAGCGACCTGGTACGGTCTTGACAACCGTAGGGGAAATGCACGCCCCCAGAATAATGCGATGCGCCGCTTGGTCCAAGGGCTTGTTCGGTCACGATGATTTCGGAGAAGCCTCCGGCCTTCGCCGCAGCGGAGGCGGACATCATTCCTAGGATGCCACCGCCGATGATCAAAAGTCTGTGAGTCATATCCCGCTGCCCATTTCTTCGGCTGCGGGGGCGGGCCAGCTCTCGATCGAGGTATGGCTGATGAAGCCAGGATGCTCGGGGTTCGCGCATGGCGCGCGCCCAAGAAGGCTATCGAGGATGCGGCGCGCGCGCCAGGCCAGCAGGCTTAGGTTCGGATCGGCCAGGCCGCGCTGCCCGAGGCTCGCGTTTTGTACGAAGATGCGTCTGTCACGCGGTCCGTCCCAGCTCACCGAAAAATCCTCGCGAATAGCTAATTCATTGTCGATCTGCTCCAGCCGGTGCGCGATGGGTTTCAAGAAGTCTGGCACCGCGTTCTCGTAACCGGTGGCCAGGATGACGATGTCAGCCGTGACTTCTTCGACCTCGACCATGCCGTGCTGCAGGGTCAGCCTGTGACCCGCGCCGGCGTTGATGCAGTGCGAGACGGTGCAGCCCGGCCGCAGTGTGATGTCGGATCGGTTTGGCTCGAAAAATGCGTGGCGGTACAGCGCCTGATAGATCGCGCGCAACGTGCTTTCCGAAATGCCGTCCGAGGCAAGCACGAAACGCCGCAGGAGCAGCTTACGCTGCGACTCGCTCATCACCGCGAAACGATCCGAAAAGCAGGGCATGAACAACTCGTTTGTGAACGGGCTGTTGTCCAGAGGCAGATAGTTTTCGCGCTGCGAGACCCAAGTGATCGAGGCAGGCCGCCGTTCTTTCGGCAGGCCGACAAGATGCAACATCACCTCGGCTCCCGACTGGCCTCCGCCGACCACGCAGACATGCTTTCTCCGCACCTCAGGGTGGATGTGCAGTAAAACAGATGAGTGGAACAGGTTGCGTCCAATCCAGCCCTGAAACTGAGGCGGGATTTGCGCCTGCTTGCCAATGCCAATCACGACGTTTCTGGCGCCGAGAACCGCGTTATCGGTCCGCACCCGAAACGCGCCGTCAAAGCGGATTTCGTGCACGGTCTCGCCGCCATGGACAAGTGGGTTCCTGTGGAAGGCCCAGTTCAGGTACTGCTCAAACTCAGCTCTGAACACAGCCTCGAACTGTGCGTTCAGGAAGTGGTACAAACGCCCGTTCTCGTACAGGTAGTTTACGAAAGTGTAGGCTGATCGCGGATTCACTAGGGTGACCAGATCCTTAAAGTGGCTCACCTGGAGCTCTGAGGAATCGAAAGCGATGCCGGGATGCCAACGGAAGTCGACTTGCCGATCCAGGAACAGCGCCCCTCGCCCAATTTGCTCGTGTATCTGACACGCAAGACTCAAATTAGACGGCCCAGCACCGACTCCAACGCAAGATAACTCCACTTGCTTTGCTCCTATAGATTTTTCCGACTCGGCGGCTTGTTCGCGGCGAATATCGGCCACAGCGATTGGGCTCCCCCTCGCGGGCGTTTTCGAGCCCCGGTGCCGACCGGATTTGCGAGAATTGTCCTGCGCGTCCGGGTTGTCGAATGTACACCCGAGCGTTCCAGCGCGGTGACAATCGACGGGTCATACCGGCTACGTGGGGCAACAACTTATGTCCTTTCCGCCCGTCTGGATGCCCGCGTCGCCATCACGCGAGACGCTTTCCAAGCCCATTCAGGTGTTTGAAGCCGGCGCAATCGCCCGCCTTAAACATGGCGCGCCGGCCTTTCGGCGGCTTGATGGCAGGCGAGAGCGCGGTCTTCACTGCGGCGAAGGCATTTTCGGTGCGCATGATCATGGAGGACGTCTCGCTGATGCGTTCGCAGAGTCCCATGCACGGGCCGTGCCAGAGAAGGAAAATTTTGTTAAACAATGGGTTGGCGGATTTGCGATCCTGTCGGAAATCCGACATTGAGGGGGACGCCTCACGGCGGCGCCCGATTTGCACCTTTTTCCGAATAGCTAACCGGGCACCTTCTGCACCAAAATACTTTTCTTATGGAGACCAGCACGACGTCTTCATGAACGAACAGTGCAGAACCTTGTGTCTCTGCCGGACAGATCGCGATATGCCTTGTTCATCGAGGTCGGCAGTTGCAAGAGCTGCCAGATCCTTCGCCCTATCGTGCCGTTGCACTGGCTCGATCCCGACATCCTCGGAGGCCGCGATCATGGAAGAGTGACGCAATCTCACGTCCGCCGCGAGGCCTCTCTCATGGGGAAGCAATTCTCTGTGTTGGTGTTGGATGCTCTTGATGAGATGGTTGGCGGATGGGCGCATGCCCAGACCTAAGCGCATCAATGATTGCGCGATATGGGCCTTCACCAACTGGATTGTCGAATCTCTGGAAATATAGCCGGAAGCCAATTGCGTTATGACCACTCTGCCGGTTCCAAAAGCACGTGCGCCATTCGGTCGCTGCGACTCAATCCAGGCGGAGAGATGAGGCGGCAAAGCGGTCTTTTGCGCGCCCACCGGTGGGCCAGGATGGAGCCAGCGTAAACGCAGTTATTCGATGATCGCCGCCGCGGAGCTCCTCAGGCTGTGCCGCGCCCGACACCGGCGACGTAAGGATCGTCGATCGCCCCGTCGCCGATGTCGATCCGAAGCTCGGCCAGTTTCGCGGTGAGCTTCACTGCTTGTTCCGCAGTGCCCACCGAGCTGGCACGGGAGGTTCTATCAGGCGGTCACGGCTGCATTCGTTGTCGGATCTTCGACAAAGTCGGACATGAGACACACCGCAATCAGAGCCATGTCATTGTTGTGAAATGATTTTCTCGTTTGGCACGACACGTGCAACGCAGTCCGCAAAACGCGCTGCGGCACGGACAGAGGAGAAATCATCCCATGATCATGCGCAACGAACATGCGGTCGCAGCCACGAAAACTGAGCTTTGCCGGGCCGATGGAAGACTTTGCGCCTGTTTTCCAGGCGACATCACTCTTCGGGTTAGCCGGGGATGACCGCATTCGATTTCCGCCCAACGCTGAATGCTCCCGACGATGATCCCTATGTTTGGCTCGAAGATGTAGAAGGCGAACCGGCACTTGACTGGGCCGCCAGCCAGTCGGCCCGGACCCTGGAGCACTTCGGTGGAACGCAATTCGAGCGGGACCACGACGCCCTGACAGCGATTTTCGATCGTCCTGACAAGATCCCCTTGAGCAGGCGCCGCGGCCAGTATCTCTACAATTTCTGGAAAGATGCCGGAAATCCGCGCGGACTGTGGCGCCGGACCACCCTTGCCGCCTACATGAAAGTTGATCCCCAGTGGGAGCTACTGCTCGATCTGGACGCCCTCGCCGCTAGCGACGGAGAGGACTGGATCTGGCGCGGCGCATCCCTTGAGCCGGAGAGACGGGAAAGAGCCGTTCTGCGCCTGTCGCGCGGCGGCAGCGACGCGGTCGTGCATCGCGAATTCGATCTGGGGTCTCTTAGCTTCGTCGCCGACGGTTTCAACCTCGCGGAGGCCAAGGGCGGGGTTAATTGGCTCGACCCTGACACGCTTCTGCTTTCTAGTGCGCTTGGTGTTGGCATGGCCACCCGCTCCGGCTACGCGCGCACCGTGCGGCTATGGAAGCGTGGCGCGGATCCGCTCACCGCGCCGGTAATCTTCGAGACCGGTTCCGAATCCCTCGGCGTGTCCGGCCATCTGGACCGCACCGCCGAGAGCGAGCGCGTCTGGTTCATCGAGCAGTCGACCTTCTTTGAGAAGATCGGCCGAATCGGTGACAGGAGCGGGCCGAAGATGCGGATCGACCTTCCTCGGGACGCCTCGTGGAGCGGCTTCGGCGACTGGCTGGCGGTAAAGCCGCGCAAGCCATGGACAGTGGGAGGGATGACCCATGCCGGGGACGCGCTGATCGGCATCTCGCTTCCCTCCTTCATTGCCGGCGAGCGCAGTTTTGCCATCCTCTTTGAACCAGGCGACAGGCGCTCCCTGCAGTCATTCTTCTGGAATAACGGGAAGCTCATTATCTCCTACCTCGTCAACCTCGATCCACGTTTCGAGATGTTCACCCCCGACCGCCAGGTATGGACGCGCCGAGCGCTGGACACCGTGCCCGCCGAAGGGACTGTTCACCTTCGGTCGCTCGATGCGGAACATCACGAGACCAATGGAGAGGTCCTCGTTTCGGCTCAGGACCCGATCACGCCGCGGAAGCTTCTCCTATTAGACCTCAATGCCGCGCCGCCTCTCGGCGCTCCAGTAATCCTGAAGCGCAACCCGGAGAATTTCGACGCATTCGGGCTGGTGGTCACGCGCCACGAGGCAGTCTCGACCGATGGGGAGATGATCCCCTACACGCAGGTCGGTCCGGCGAACGGGAACGGGGATGCCCCGGTTCACCTCACCGCCTACGGCGGGTACGGCATATCGCTCCTGCCCCACTACAACTCCTCGCTCGGCAAGCTGTGGCTCGAACGCGGCGGCACGTGCGTGGTTGCGAACATCCGGGGCGGCGGAGAGTTCGGCACCCGTTGGCACGATGCCGGGCGCAGGGAGGGCAAGCGTCTCGCCCATGACGATTTCGCCGCCGTTGCCGCCGACCTCGTGCGAAGGAGCATTACGCTGCCGAGGCGGATTGCCGCCGACGGCGGCTCCGAATGGCGGCCTTCTGATCGCCAATATGCTTACCCGCTATCCTGAGCGTTTCGGCGCGCTGTTCTGCAAAATGCCGCTTGTCGATATGGGCCGCTACACCAAGCTTTTGGCGGGCGCGAGTTGGATTGACGAATATGGCGATCCCGACAAGCCGGAGGAATGGATTTTCCTAAAGGAAATCTCCGCCTATCACGCCGCAACGCCGGGACAACCCTATCCGCCGATCCTGCTCGCCACCACCAAGCGGGACGACCGCGTCCACCCGGGCCACGCGCGTAAGATGGCCGCAAAGCTGCAGGCTCTTGGCTATCCCGCTTACTTCTACGAGCCCGGCGCGGGCGGGCACGGCTACGGCAAGAACAATCGGGAGCGGGCCGCATTCATTGCCATGGGCACCAATTTCCTTCGCAGTGTGATCGGCTGGCACGCCCACAGCGTTCGATAGGTGGCCGGGACCAGCAAGAGCAACGTTTCAACAAAGTAGCACAGATCGATGATTGCGAGCAGGGCGCAAATAACGGGTGCTCAGTCTCACTCAAAATGAGCAGGGGCGCTCAGTCAACCTCAATCAATTCGAGCAGGAGTTTTCACAGTGCAGTGCGTCATTTCTGAAGAGCAAGGAGAGAATATCATGGCAAAAAAGCAAATGGGCGTGGCGCGGGAAGTAGCAGTGGCGGCATTCCTCATTGTGTTGGGACAGCAGGCCGTCGCCGCGGACCTTGAGCAAGCCGCGAGCGGCCCGCAGGCAGGAGCTTGGGTTACGGAAGCCCCAAGCCCTTGGCAGGTCCGCCTGCGTGCGTTGGGAGTCATCACTGAGGATTCGGGCTACGTCAATGCAGTGCCCGGCTCCGGTCTTTCCTATTCGGACACCGTGACACCGGAAATTGATATCTCCTATTTCTTCACGGACAACATCGCCGCCGAGCTCATACTCGGCACCACCTATGCAAGCATCGAGGGCCAAAGAACGATCGGCGGGCTGGGCAATATCGGCACGGTTTGGCTGCTGCCGCCTACGCTCACATTGCAGTATCATTTTACCAACTTCGGCGCTTTCAAGCCCTATGTCGGCGCCGGCGTGAACTACACGATATTCTATAACCAGGATGTCGGCAGCGCCGACGATCTCAAGGTTAAGAACACGTTCGGCATCGCGCTGCAGGTCGGGTTCGACTACATGGTCGATGAACACTGGGGCGTCAACTTGGACGTGAAGAAGCTTTTCCTCAAGCCAAACTTCGACGTCACGGTGGACGGCGCGAAGCTGACGGGGAAGGCCGCGCTCGATCCCTGGTTGATCGGCGCAGGTGTCACCTACCGCTTCTGATAACGAAAGGCGGCTTGTGTAGCCCCGACCACGAAGCAAGCGCTGGCTTGGGCAGCCGATCTGAAATAAAGGGCGCCTCGTGCGCCCTTATACGCTCCAAGGCCGTGACGCTCAGGAAAGGTGAGATCGGGAGACGTGTCTTCACTTCCAGTGCAACAACAATCAACGGCAGCGATCCGATTGGTTTCGGCTCGCCGGCTGATAGTGAAGATTGGTTCAGCACTGATCGGCGATCCAGAAACCGGAGAGATACGCGGTCCTTGGCTTGAGACGCTAATAGAGGATGTGGTCCGATTTTTCGCACGCGGGCAGCAGGTGATCATCGTCACCTCTGGTGCTGTCGCGGTCGGTTCAAGTCACTTCAACCATCTGGACAGATCTCTGCGAGTTGAGGAAAAGCAAACGGCCGCCGCTATTGGTCAGGTTCAACTCATGCGTGCCTATGAACAGAGTTTCAAACGCCATGGTTTTGGCGTTGGGCAAATACTATTGACCCGCGAAGATATAGATGATCGGCATCGCCGCCTCAATGCGGCTTCAACCCTTAAACAACTTCTCAAAGTGGGCGCCGTGCCCATTATCAACGAGAACGACACGACCGCAACGGCGGAGCTCTGTTTTGGCGACAATGATCGGCTAGCGGCACGGGTCGCGCAGATGGTAAACGCTGACGTTGTCGTTCTGCTTTCCAACGTAGATGGCCTCTTCTCGGGAAACCCACATGACAACCCCGCAGCCCGTCTGGTGACAGAGGTTCGGTGCATTACTCCCGAGATAGAGGCTATGGCGGGTCATTCCCTCGCTCGCCATAGTTCGGGTGGCATGGTGACAAAGTTGATGGCAGCAAGGATTGCCACGGACGCGGGCTGTGAAATGGTCATTGCGAGGGGAAATAAATCTTACCCGCTCGCGGCCATCGAGAACGGTGCTCCATCAACGTGGTTTTTTTCCGCTCGCTAAAGCCGACCAATGCACCATGTCGGCCAACCTCGCCGGGAACTGATTGAGGAGATCGAGCGGGCAGCCTTGAGGCCAGCCGGCGGGACCGTTCGAACAATGTCAAATGGAAGGTCGCCAGGTGCATCCTATTACCACGTCGAGATCACAACCCCTTCTACTCGGTTCCGCATCGGCTGATCGGCCGTACCATCCAGATCCGCCTCACCCATCCGGTGGTCCGAAGAGTCGTGGCGTTCTCGGCGACAATGGAGGCTTTCGGCGGTGCAAACGGGCACATGAGCCGCGAAACCCGCCGACCGACGAACTCGACAACGGGATTGGCCGAGAGACCCGCCCGCCCCCGCCCGAGCAACCGGTCGGTTTGAGCATGAGCGCTGTGCGAGTGCCCCACCAATCCGGCGCGGATCTTTTGGACCCTGGCATGCATGGACGCTCTTTGCACGGGAACCGGGAGATCTCCGGGTCGGCCATGGCCTCTTTTGAGAACCTGGTCCGCAGCGGAAAGGCGAGGAGCCCTTAGCCGCTG
Organism: Mesorhizobium sp. M0923; assembly: GCF_040319365.1. Classification (NCBI taxonomy): domain Bacteria; kingdom Pseudomonadati; phylum Pseudomonadota; class Alphaproteobacteria; order Hyphomicrobiales; family Phyllobacteriaceae; genus Mesorhizobium; species Mesorhizobium sp. M0923. Next base: position 41,563 of record NZ_JAMYNW010000036.1, read on the forward strand.
ATGCACGACACGGAGAAGTCTGACTCTGGCATAGTAGCTGTGAAGCGGACGAACAAAGCCGGGCAACCGGTGGCGGAGTTGGTGGAGCCAAGGCCGGGGACCAAGAGCAACGCGGAACAGCAACGCAATGCACCAGACACAGGGCCGGGCTCGCATGACCCAGTCGCTGGATCGCGTACAAGCCGCAAGGCTAAGGAAGAAGGATTGGCTCACCGCGCTCCTCCACCACCTCACTGTCGATGCATTTCGCACGGCGTTCTTCGCGCTCAGGCGCAAGCCGGCCCCCGGGGTGGATGGGATGATGTGGCAGGACTACGAGGCAGACCTCGAGCCTCGGCTCATAGATTTGCAAAAACGAGTTCATCGGGGAGCGCATCGCCCGTAACCGTCGCGCCGGACATATACCGAAGGCGGACGGGAAGCGGCGGCCGCTAGCGATCGCGGCTCTGGAAGACAAGATTGTCCAAGGGGCGACCGTCATCGTGCTCAACGCCATCTACGAAGGTGACTTCTGCGGCTTCTCCTACGGGTTTCGGCCCGGCAGAGGCCCGCACGATGCGTTGGATGCGCTGTGTACAGCAATCGACAAGCGGCAGGTAAACTGGATCATCGACCCCGACATCCAAAACTTCTTTGGGGCTGTCAGCCAGACATGGCTGGTCCGCTTCCTGGAACATCGGATCGGCGAGAAACGCATTATCCGCCTCATCCAGAAGTGGTTGAAGGCGGGTATGCCTCGAAGACGGGATCATGACCGTCGATGACAGGGGAACGGGTCAAGGGTCGGTGATTTCGCCGTTCCTTGGCAATATCTACCTGCACTACGTTCTCGACCTGTGGGCCAAGCGCTGGCGATAGCGCGAGAACACCGGCGACATGATCATCGTGAGCTATGCGGACGATGTGGTGGTCGGCTTCGAGCGAGAGGAGGACGCCCGTCGTTTCCTCGATGCAATGCGATGCGAGGCTTGAGGAGTTCACGCTGACGCTCCATCGGACAAGACCCGCCTGATTGAGTTTGGTCGCTTTGCGGCGGTCAATCGTAAGCGACGCGGGCTGGGAAATCGGAGACCTTTACGATCCCGTTGCGGCCTCTTCCAGCTTCAACGGACGAGACCCGGGGATCGGATGCGGGCGAAGCTCCAGGAGATCAAGGAGGAGCTACGACGACGATGGCACCAGAACGAAGTCCAGATAGGCGGCCTTGTCCATGAGCATTAGCCGATCATAGGCGCCGTCGGCGAACAGATGCTTCACCCAGGGCCAGCGCTGGCGGATACCATCCAAGATCGCCTGAGCGCCGGCGCTGTCGGAGATATCGGCCGGCGTCAAGTTGACCATCAACAGCCGCCCATCCGTATCGACTGCGATATGGCGCTTGCGTCCGACGATCTTCTTGCCGGCGTCG
>NZ_JAMYNW010000037.1:0-41593 GCF_040319365.1 Mesorhizobium sp. M0923
TTGGCCATGTCGGCACCCGATCTCGCGCTCCCGGACGACGTTGACGCGCTCAAGGCGATGGTTGTTGCCATGGCCGAAAAAGCCGCCGGTCTGGAAGAGCGTAGTCCCGGCGGCACCTTTCGCGCGTGGATGTAAGGGACGATGTTCGAGGCCTTTGAGGGCTTCGACATATGACGATTTCAGAGTTTACGCTTAAGTCCAGGGACGAGGAGCCTGTCCGTCGGCTGGAAATCTTCACTGGTTCGGGTCGGCGGCGTGAGTGGCCGCCGGAGGAGAAGGCCCGGATAGTGGCGGAGAGCTACGAGGCGGGAGAGACGGTTTGTGCTGTGGCACGCCGGTATGGGCTTTCCCCGCAGCAATTGTTCACTTGGCGTCGGGCTGCTCGCCGGCCGATGGGGGAGGCAGCAATATTGGAATCCATGTTCGTGCCGGCGGTGGTGACGGCAGCGCCTCCGAAGCCTGCGGCGAAGCATCGGCCACAGCCAAGAAAGCGGGAGCCGGCTCGAGACGCTGGTGTGATCGAGCTCGAGATCGACGGCATCGCAATGCGGGTGGGTCGTGGGGCGGATTCGAAGACGGTTGCAGCGGTGATCCGTGCGCTGAGGGCAACGTCGTGATCGGGCCAACGGGAGCGGTCAAGGTCATGGTGGCGACGAAGCCGGTCGACTTCCGCAAGGGAGCGGAAGGTCTGGCAGCGCTCGTGCGCGAGGCGATGGGCGCGGATCCATTCTCGGGCGCGGTCTACGTGTTCCGGGCCAAGCGGGCCGACCGGATCAAGCTCGTCTACTTCGACGGCACGGGCGTATGCTTGTTCGCCAAGCGGCTGGAGGATGGCAAGTTCTGCTGGCCGGGCATTACCGATGGTGTCGTGCGACTGACGGCGGCACAGTTGCAGGCACTCCTGGAAGGCCTCGACTGGCGGCGTGTGCACGAAACGCGCGAGATGCGTGTTCCAACGACGGCGAGCTGACCATCGGATTATTGCCAAATCACTGGAATCCATGCTTGAATCCGCTTCGTGACTGACGCGGCCGCTGCCCTACCCGACGATCCTCATGCACTTCAGGCGATGCTTCTGGCCGCGCGTGCGGAGAATGAGAGGCTCCGCCAAATCATCAAGGAGTTGCAGCGCCATCGCTTCGGGCGAAGGGCGGAGAGCCTGCCCGAGGACCAGCTTCTTCTGGGCCTGGAGGAAGCCGAGCAGGTAGAGGCGGAGGGCTTCGCCAGCGCGGAAGCCGCGGACCCCTCAAAGCGTGATGCCAGGGCTCGTAAGCGTCGCGCCAACCGCGGCTCGTTGCCCGCCCATCTGTCGCGCGTCGAGCAGGTAATCGACATCGCCGACAAGATCTGCCCGTGCTGCCAAGGCCAGCTGCATGTTATGGGCGAGGACGTCTCCGAGCGTCTCGACATCGTGCCCGCCCAGTTCCGGGTGATTGTCACCCGTCGACCGAAGTATGCGTGTCGGGCCTGCGAAGAGGTGGTCGTGCAGGCGCCAGCGCCGGCACGTCTCGTCGAAGGCGGCATTCCTACAGAGGCCACGGTGGCTCATGTTCTGGTGTCGAAGTATGCCGACCACCTTCCCCTATATCGTCAGGCCCCAGATCTACGCCCGCCAGGGCGTCAATCTCGACCGTTCGACACTCGCCGACTGGGTGGGCAAGGCAGCTTTCCTGCTTCGCCCTGTGCATGAGCGGCTGTTCGAGCGGCTGAAGGCTTCAGACAAGCTCTTCGCGGACGAGACCACTGCGCCTGTGCTTGATCCGGGCCGGGGGCGGACCAAAACGGGGCAGTTGTTCGCCTATGCCCGAGACGACCGACCTTGGGGCGGAATGGACCTACCCGGCGTCGCCTATCTCTACGCTCCGGACCGCAAGGCCGAACAGCCGATCCGGCATCTTCAGGGCTTTGTCGGAACCCTGCAGGTCGACGGATACGCGGGTTACAAGGCGCTGGCCGAACGCAACGCCGTGAGCTTGGCCTTTTGCTGGTCGCACGTGCGTCGCCGCTTCTATGAGCTCGCGCAGTCCGGCCCCGCGCCGATCGCGACGGAGGCGCTCGCCCGCATCGCCCAACTCTACCACGTTGAGAGCGATATCCGCGGTCGTTCCGCCGACGAACGCCGCGCCGTCCGGCAGGAGAGAAGCCGTCCCGTAATCAATGCCCTTGAGCCGTGGCTTAGGCAGCAACTCACCCTTATCAGCCAGAAGACCAAGCTGGCGGAAGCCATCCGCTACGCGCTCTCGCGCTGGCAAGGTCTGACAAGATTCCTCGACAACGGTACGATCGAGATCGACTCCAACGTCGTCGAGCGCGCCATCCGTCCCATTGCGCTGAACCGCAAGAATGCGCTCTTCGCCGGCTCCGACGGCGGCGCCGAGCATTGGGCAACGATCGCTTCGCTGATCGAGACATGCAAGCTCAACGGCGTCGAGCCTCACACCTACCTCGCTGACGTGATCGCCCGGATCGTCGCCGGCCATCCACAAAGCCAGATCGACGATCTGCTGCCTTGGGCCTACAGACCTATGCCGCTCAAGGCCGTGGCCTGAGAACAGCGGTTACCAAACAGGCCGCTTCGGTGCAGCAAGATTCTCCTGCCTTTGTGCCGGCGGTTTTGGCGGCGGCGGAACCTGTAGCCAGCCGTTCACCGAAGCAGCGGAAACGGCAAGCCACCCGAGATGCCGGCATGATCGAGCTTGAGATCGACGGCATCGCGATGCGCGTCGGCCGGGGCGCCGATACCAAGACGGTGGTCGCAGTGATCCGCGCGCTGAAGGCGACGTCGTGATCGGGCCGACGGGTGCGGTCAAGGTCATGGTGGCGACGAAGCCCGTCGACTTCCGCAAGGGTGCGGAGGGATTAGCGGCGCTGGTGCGAGAGACAATGGGGGCCGATCCGTTCAGCGGGGCCGTCTACGTCTTCCGGGCGCGGCGTCGTGGAGATACGTTCATCGGCCTCCTCAACGATGGCAGAACTTGCCTCACAAACAATGCCACCACGCGAGCACCCAGGGCTTCACCTTGAGAGGAAAATCGGAACTCTTCGCTGGATCCGAAAGCATTTCCGCTCCCGCACGTCGAGAAGAAGAACGAAGGCTATGCCTTAATAATCGTATCCGAACTAATCCCCTTACGAGCGAACACGTTTCTAGTGTCAACTATGAGCCGAGTATTGTCAGCTAGTAGCTGATAGTCGACGGTGTCGTGATCTGTGGCTATAATGATGGCATTGTAGCCTCGCAGTGCAGTGGCATCCAATTCGACAGATTTCCGTCCAGAAAATTCAGCATGCTCTCGAGTCGGCGGGATGGTAGACGCGAAGGGATCATGGAAGTCTACTTGGGCCCCGCGATCTTCAAGGAGCTCCATGAGTTCGAAAGATGGACTCTCCCGTATATCCGACACATTCTTCTTGTAAGCCAATCCGACGATTAATACCCGTGAGGAGCCGAGTGAGATCTTCTGACGACGGTCAAGTGCTTGCTCAAGTTTTCCTATTACGTAACGCGGCATTGAAAGATTTATTTCACCAGCAAGCTCAATAAACCGGGTAGTCAACCCATATTCACGCGATTTCCAAGTAAGGTAAAACGGATCAATCGGAATGCAGTGACCTCCAAGCCCAGGACCCGGATAGAACGGCATGTAACCAAATGGCTTCGTCGCAGCGGCGTTTACAACTTCCCAAATGTCTATTCCCATCGCATCGTAGATTACTTTCAGCTCGTTAACCAGTGCGATGTTAACTGCTCGGAACACATTCTCGGTTATCTTCACCGCTTCGGCTACACTTGGCGAAGAGACAACCACGATCTTCTCAACAACCGCCGAATAAAAGGATTGGACAAGGGAGGAGGCTGCCGCTCCTTCGCCCGCAACTACCTTCGGAATGGTTGTCGTGTGGAAATCTGCGTTTCCCGGATCCTCGCGCTCGGGCGAGAATCCTAAGAAAAAATCGATACCACTCTTCAATCCACGCTGTTCAAGTATCGGTTTGACTACCTGCTCGGTCGTCCCGGGAAACGTCGTTGATTCGAGAATGATCAGCTGGCCCGGCCGAAGATAGGTAGCGATGGTCTCCGCGGTAGCGCTGACATATCTTAGATCGGGCTCGCGGTGGCGTGTTAACGGGGTTGGTACGCAGATGACCACCACGTCGCAGCCGGGGAGCTCGGAAAATTCCGCCGTGGCGCGGAATTTCTCTTGCCTTCGATGTTGGTTTAGATCATCCGACGAGACCGCATCGATGTATGATCGCCCCCGGTTGAGTTGCTCGATCTTGTTGGGGTCGACGTCGAAGCCGACCGTGTCAAAGCCGCCACGGGCACATGCGGCGGCAAGTGGCAAACCAACATATCCCAAGCCAATAACACCAACAACAGCCAAACGATCTCTCAGCCTTCCAGCAAGCCTAGTCTCGACATTCATTCCAATGTGTTCGTTCATCTGTTTTTATGTCCACGTTAAAGGTCATCATTTTTCGGCTGCCGTCCGGCGACCAGATCCTCGAGGTATTGCAGCATTTTAGCTGCAAGCACCCTCCTGTCATATCGCCGTGAAGCGTGTAGACCATTGGTACTCAGCCGCCGCCACAACGCTGCGTTTTCGCAAAGCTCCCTCAACCGGCGAGATAATTCCTCGGCGTTTTCGGGTTGAAAGGCAAGACCCACATCATCGCGCTCGACGATAAGCGCTGATTCTCCCTCTACGCCGTGCAGGATCGGGATACCCATTCCCATAGATTCGAATAATTTTGATGGGATAACCGATTTGAAAAGATCATCCCTTTTCAGGTGAATAATCGAAGCGTCGAGCAAAGACCAGTATTTTACCACTTCTTCCTTCGGCACGGAATCGACGAACAGTATATTTTTTAGCCTTTTGGCCGCCGCAAGGGCGACGAGCTCCTCCTTGTTTGCGCCATCCCCGAGAAATAGGAAGCAGTATTTTTCGCCGCCCGGCTGGCGAGAAAGTATTTCTGCCGCCTCCAGAATAGTTTCCAACCGATGCGCCATCCCGTGGGTACCGATGTAGCCAGAAACGAACTTGCCCGCCAGACCGTGGCGTTCCACTAATGTTTGGTCCTTGCAGCGGGGCTTAAAACGATCGAGATCGAGCCCGTTGGTGACAACCCTTACCTTGTCCCCGTCGATACCCCGCATGGCAAGGTTTTCACGGAAAGAAAAAGTCACAGAGACAATCAGCGCAGCTTTGCGGTAGAGGAATAGCTCAAGCTTTTCCAAGCGGTCCAACACTAGCGACCGCTTCATCGCCCCAACGACGCGAATCGATTCAGGCCAAAGATCGCGGAGTTCGAATACAAATGGAATCCTTTTCAGCCGGCCGATGCCATAGGCCGCACACGCTGTGAAAAATTGAGGCGACGTTCCAATTACAACGTCGGCGCTGCGCACAAACAGAGCAGCGGCCAAGGCGCTAACCATGTAGCTCACATAGTCGGCAACACGGCGTGCAAAACCCTCATTAGCGGTGATGTAGGACCAAACTCGAATGACGCAGATTCCAGACATCTCCTCTTTCTGCCAAAGCCGATTCCGATATCCGGCGAAAACCCTTCCCTTTGGGAAATTCGGAACGCATGTCACAACCGTGACCTTGTGGCCAGCGGCAACCCATTCCCTGCAGTGCTCGAAGGTGCGGCTAGCAGGCGCGTTAACCTCGGGGGGAAAATTGTCACTCAGAAAAAGAATGTGCATCGAGATTCAAGCCAGCTTTTTGCAGATTTGGGAGTCACCATATGAAACGCACCCTGCTCCTCCCCGACGAGAGATTCACGGCTAGGCAAGTTGCGGGAAGGGCGACACCAAACTCGGGATGATAGGAACTTTTGTCGAGTCTCGGTTCGCCGCACTCGACCTCCCACTTCACAAATTGGCCATCAGCTATCGTTGCTGTTCCGCACTTCCCGTCACCGACAGTGGCAATGGTCCAATCGGGATGGAAATGGAAACGTGCTTCTGCCGCATGACTCCCGCCCTTCACTGAGTCCAGAACTGTGGCGCCCGCCGGCCCGAACTCCAAAATCCGCTGATGGACTGGTTTTCCCTCTAGTCGCATATACCCGTCATGTGAACATGTCACGACTGTGCCCCCGCCCTGGTCTTCGACCCTCAAGCCAAAGGGAAACGCCCTGCGGGCTACGCGGAACCCGGCCCACACTTCTGATGAGTTTTCGCCCGCGACAACAACGGTATTGTGCGCTGCAGTGCCGCGCTGGCGAAGCCTTTCGGCGCCGCTTCCATAAGCTGACGTACCAGTATTCACCAGCAGACGTTTGGTACCGAATGAGAGTTCGAACGAAAGCGTATCGGCGTGGGCGTGGCCCGGCTGGTAGTCCGGCCCTATCCGAGCGGCATCGATGAGCGCAACGCACGGCCCGGCGTTTAGGCGGATATAGCCGGTGTCCGGAAGTAAAATGGTGCCAGTTTGAATTTGCTGCTGGCCTAGACCGAGCCTGTCGGCATAAGCGTTGAGCTCCTGTGGCGAAGGAGCAACTCCAAAAGCCGCGTCATTGAAGAATGCGAAACCGCCGTCTGGATGCGACATGCTCGCAAGCCAGCGCCGCATAGCTTGGGCATAGGCAGGCAAAACGGTCAAGAGCATCTGCGCATCGGCGCTTCGGATCTGTGGAAACATGCCAAACAAATTGATCAGATCAAGTACGTCTTCGAGCGCCAGAGCGTGATACATGGTGCTCAGTTCAAAATGCCCACCATCCGGCAATATTTGTTCGGGAAGTTGCGTTCGTAGAATCTTGCAGCCCTTGGCGAGCCAACTCTCGGCCTCACTGCCCCCGAAAAAGACACCGGCAAAGACCAAAGCTTTGGCATTGGCGAAGAGGTGGTTGCCAAGAAGATGGTACTCTAGGCGTCGCGATAACCATCGCGCTTGCGTGGCAAGGCTACTGACTGCCGTTTCCGGTAGGCGGTTCCCTGCGAGGACCCACTTGATCCAATTCACGATTCTTAGCGAGGTCGGGTAAGGTTCCCAGCCGGTGCCGCTCCCCGGCCTGTTTTCTTTGACCCAGCGCTCAATCAATTTTTCGTGCCAGCCGATTCTTTCCGATGCTCCTCGCGCGTTGAGGTCATCAAAATAGTGGAGATTGTAGCGCCACAATTTCTCGCGGCGTTCATCGTCCCAACCGTCACTGAGGGTCCCGTCAGCGCCAATGAAGCGAAACGTGTTCGGTCCGAACTGGCTTTGCCGACGGGTCGAAGGCCGTGTCCACACGAATTGCGCTTCCCGGAAGACTGGCAGCGGCTTTGTTGAAACTTTGGGCCGATAGAGACGGAACCACAGACGGGCACCGACCTGGATCGGTCTCAGATGCCGGACGGTATGCCACAGCAGGCGCAGTTGCGTGTTAGGCATCATTAGGGAGCAGACTTTCCAGCACTGCGACAATTCGTTCGCCGGTGCGCCCGTCCCATTTTTCCGGGATTCCGCCCTTCTTCCAGCCATGAGAAAATAGCCGGTCTAAAGCCGCCCGAATCGCGTTCGGATCAACACCAAGGATCTCATTAGTACCGGTAGTGACCGTTTCGGGGCGTTCCGTCGAGTCGCGTAGCGTCATGCAAGGGATTCCCATGACGGTTGTCTCCTCAGTGACACCCCCGGAATCGGTGATAACGGCCTTGGCGTGGCGTACAAGGTAGTTAAACTCCAAATAGGGCTGTGGATCGACCAGGTGGATGCCTGGAGCATCGAAGCCCAGCGCGTCCAACGTTTTCCTCGTGCGGGGATGAACCGGAAACACCGCCGGCAACCCACGTATCCCCTCGCTGATCGCTCTTAGCAGCTGTGCAAATTGCCTTCCCTGGTCCACATTGGAGGGACGATGTAGCGTGAGGACAAAATACCCTCCTGGCTGTAGTCCCAGGCGATCCCAAAAACGCGGTCGACGCAGTCGTTCCATATTGGCCAACAGAGTATCTATCATCGTGTTGCCGACGAAAAACATGCGGTCTTCACTGACACCAGTCTTGATCAGATTTTCGTTAGCAGTCGCGCTCGTAGTGAAGAACCAGTCGCTAATAGCATCTGTCACTATACGGTTGATCTCTTCCGGCATGCCCCAATCACCAGATCGAATTCCGGCTTCGACATGAGCGACGGGCACGCCGAGTTTCTGGGCAGTGATTGCGCACGCCATGCTCGACGTGACGTCGCCGACAACCAAACAGAGACTGCCAGGTTTCTCCATAACTAGTCGCTCATAGCGTGTCATGATAGCGCCGGTTTGCTCCGCTTGAGTACCCGAGCCGACCTCTAGATTGACGTCAGGATGGGGTATTCCAAGCTGCTCGAAAAAATCATCTGACATTCGTGCGTCGTAATGCTGGCCGGTGTGGACGAGCCGGTAACGAAGTCGACCACCGCCCGCCTTGCGCTTCTCCAACTCGCTTATTATTGGCGCGACCTTCATAAAATTTGGCCGCGCGCCCACAATGATGTCGATCAACGGTCGAGTCATTTTCGCAAAGCTTCTGCCAGTTCGACTGCCACAGAACTCACTTCGACTAATTCACCGAATGGAATTGGGGCCGATCCGTTTTCTTCCACCGCGCGCACAAATATCTTGGCGCAGTCCTTCTGGCCTTTGTCCTGTCTCCAAAGACTCATCCGTGAAAAGCCCGGCCACCCGAAACCGAGAAGCTTGCGAAAGTTGTCAAGTTGCAGGATTCGGCCGCCGCAAAAAACTTCCAGTCTCTCCTTCGGGAACGACCTGCTACCGTTCGCAAAGTAGTGGATTGAGCCAATTGAACCGTCACCAAATTCAAGCTGAATAGTGACTGTGTCTCGTGTTGTCGAGGATAGACTGCTCACGGCGTGACTAGTGATCGGGCTGGCGGCTAGAAAGCGCAACAAGTCGACGAAATGGCAGGCTTCACCCACGATCCGTCCGCCACCAACGGCAAGGTCATGTGTCCAGTGTTGAGCAGGAACATCTCCAGCATTGACCGTCACCACGAAACTCTTTGTCTCTTTCGCCAGTGTTAGGAGTTGCTTTATTTTACGCACATGGGGCGAAAACCGTCGGTTGAAACCCACCGTCAGCAACGGCGAGAGACCTGACGCAAGCGCACCATTATACGCAATCTCTATGCGTTGAATCTCGCGCTGTGACAAAGCTAAGGGCTTTTCAACAAAGACATGCTTGCCAAATTTCAAAGCTTCGCAGATGAGCCCAGCGTGCGTGTCGTGCCGCGTCGCAATAACCACCGCATTGATGCTTAAGTCCTCGAGAATGCTGACTGTATCCGTGGTGGCTTTCTCGAAGCCGAATTTCCGGCCGGCATGGACACTGCTGACCCCAGCGCTCGACCCTATGGTCACCAGTTGTGCCCCAGCCGCCTTGAAAGCTGGGACCAGCACAGATGTCGCATAGTTTCCCGATCCGATGAAGCCCACCCTCGCCTTTCCAATTGCCAGTGGCGGCGAGCCAAGTGTGACGGAACGTTTGGTGAGTGCGGGCGCCGGCAGTTCGTCCTCGCCAGGATAGCTGAGCAAGATGCCGAGCGATGGCCCACCACCACCAATCAATGCATAGGCCTTCTCTGCCTGGCCGATCTTGAAGCGATGCGAAACCAGGGCTTTCACGTCGATGTGGCCACCGGCCATCATATCCAAAACTGCTTCGAAGTTGCGTTGCTCGGTCCACCGCACGAACGCTACGGGATAATCCTGCCCCCTCTCTTCGTAATTCGGATCGTACCGCCCCGGTCCGTATGAGCACGACACCTGAAAGGAAAGCTCCTTCTCATAAAAGTCAGCGCGAGAGAGTTCGAGTCCTACCACGCCGACCAGTACAATTCGACCCCGCTTTCGGCTCATTAGCGCTGCATGATGAATGAGCTCGTTGCTTTTTGCCGACGCCGTGATGAGAACCGCGTCCACGCCTCGGCCACGCGAAAATGCCATAGCAGACGCGACTGGATCGATTCCCTTCGACAGGTTTACTGTTTCTGCACCGAAAAGCTCAGCAAGTGCGAGCTTTTCGGAATCGAAGTCGAGCCCCAGCACCCTACAACCATGCGCGCGCAGAAGTTGAACGGCCATCAGGCCAATCAGCCCAAGTCCAGTTACAACAACGGCTTCGCCAAGTGTCGGCTGCACCAGTCTAATGCCTTGAAGGGCAATTGCACCAAGGACTGCGAACGCAGCCTCGTCGTCGTACACGCCATCTGGCACCTTGGCGCACAGATTTGCCGCCACCGCGACCGCCTCCGCGTGCTTTCCGTTGGATACCACTCGGTCACCCACGGCAAAGTCCGACACTTTTGCTCCGATTTCAATTATCGTCCCGACATTGCAATAACCGAGCGGCAGTGGCTGATCGAGTTTGTTAAACACAGCCTCAAGAGTAGGTGCCAAGCCATCGGTCCGAATCTTGTCCAGAACTTGCTTCACGCGCTCGGGCTGCTGCCGGGCCTTGCCTATCAATCCGGCTTTGCCAAATTCCACTAGCATCCGTTCCGTACCGGCTGAAACAAGTGTGCGCGACGACCGAATCAACACCTGCCCAGGGCCGACCGCAGGGCAAGGCACATCAGCTATCTCGGTCGCGCCGGTCTTTAGAGACTGGAGTATTTGCTTCAAGGATGTATCCTTCGTCAGCCGCCCAAAGAATTCGTAAAGAGTTTAAGTGTCGAAGGGACCGCTCCTTCGTCGTGGAGATGCCTCAACGCAAGGGCTTTCGCCTGCCGCCGCATCAGCTCGTGGTTGTCGGCATCAAGGACTGCGATCTCATTTATCCGCTGAACGAACGCGTCTATGTTGTTCAATGGAAGTGCCCACCCAGCGCCGTTTTCTACGACGTGGGACCACGGTGTGGTGTCCGCAATTAATATCGGCAATCCGGCGGATAGCGCTTCCAGTATCACATGGCCATAATTCTCTCCCCTTGTCGGGAGAAAAAAAAGATCATGGCAGCTCAATTTTTCGGCAACGTCGTTATGAGCAACCGGTCCAGCAAAGTCCACCGTAACAGATTCTGGCAAAGATCGAATCAGGGTCTGACACTGCCCCCAATACTGTTCGTCACGTATGGGCCCGTAAATCGAAAAATGTACTGGGTGTTTTACTCGCATAAGTACCTGCAACGCAAAGTCCAAGTTCTTCATCGGCGTAATGCGCGACAGGAAACACACTTGCAATGGTATAGCCGTATCTCGCCGCGGATTCCGGACTATCTTTCCATTCTTTAACGGCGGAAGATTATTACATATGACGACTGAGTTTTCAGCGTTTGGCAATATTCTGGCTATATCCTGGGCTTCCGCTTCACTTGAGGCCTGCCAAGTAACTCCACTATACAACCCGACCGCGTGGGCACAATTTATAAACGCAGATTTTCTTAACGACTTCAGAGCAAGAGCAGATCCAGCGAATTCACCACGAGGTGCAATGATACAGGGCCGAAACTCTCCATTAAAAAACCGCCGAGCTACCAAGGGCTTTACTGTAAAGACAGGGTCAAAATAACTGTTCAAATACATAATGTCGTGCGGCGTTCCCGCGATTAACTCGCGGACTTTCGAGAACTTCTTTGCTTCCGGCGAGCAATAAAATACCCTCGCCCCTCCACGCTCGAGCCATGTGTTGCTGACTATATTTCTGTATGGCTCCGTGTCAGTAGCGTCACGATCCGACGTCACTATCCTAAAGTCGATCTCACTAGAAAGATGATCCACCAAATTCTGAATTGTTCGAATCGGCCCCCCAGATTTGAACCCTGGCAGGTAATGTCGAACAAACAAGAGCACCACAGGTTTCATCATCTTTTCTGCTCACTGATCACTCTGCCAGCACTACTTGTCGGCTATTTCCCGGTACACGGCCGCGTAACGAGCGGCAACTGACGATGGCGAAAACCGCTCCGCATTGCGCAGCCCCCTACAAATTAAACGCGTGCGATAGTCCTCGTCGACAATGATCCTTTCAATGCCGGCACGAATCGATTTTACGTCGTGGGGATCGACAAGACAGGCTGCCCCCCCAGCCACCTCGGGCATCGACCAAGCAGCACTAGTTACAACCGGCCGACCCACAGCATTTGCTTCAACAATAGGGAGGCCGAAGCCTTCATAAGTCGAGGCAAAGACCAACAAATCGCAGGCCACGTAATGTTCCACCAATTCCTGACGAGAAATGTCAAAATAGTTTTCAAATTTTATTTCAAAACGTCTCAGGAGTAACGTTTGTTCCTCTGACATCCTTCCTACCACTACAAGCACTACATCCATACCCTGTATCGCTGCAGCAATTCTAGAGAGATTTTTGTTCTCCTTTGTTCCAATTTGCAATATTCTCGGTTGATCGGTATTGAACGATTTCGGGGCATATTTAAATTCTCCCGAAACAGCATTGTGCAGAACACGAACTTTGTTCGGATTGCAGCGAACCTCTTTCAACAACTCGCATCTCGTACTTTCTGAGATCGCAATGACGTATTTACTCCTCTGAACGGGCACCCAATACCAGAGAAGCCAAACTAGCCACCTCCGCAAGCCGGAATATCGGGCGAGCAACACAAGATCATGTATGGTCAGAATTGTGCGCCGGCGCGGTAAGAGGAACGTCAGATAATGGACATCCCCGGTAACGTGATTCACCTCGCTTTGAGCCTGTCTCGCGAGCCAAACGTCCTGAACGCGCCCCCAAAAACCTGTTGAAGGATTCCTACAGACGTAACGGCTTACGTCACAATTGTGCTCACAAATTAGCTTCTCTTGGAGGTCATCGAAAATTCGTTCCAGACTGAAAGCGTTTGATCGAGGGCGACGCATGAATTGCGTGACTCTGACTCTTGCCAAGTGCTCACTCATCCTTTGACCGGTTCTCCCACGATCAGCGCTAAGTCAACCAGTTAGACCTGAGTCGCGAAGCAACGAAACGATCTGCTCCGCTCTTGAGCTAAATGAATAACCTGGCACGGCACGCCTAAAAGCGCGCTCTATCATGTCAGCTCGAAGATCCGGACGAGCGAGATAAAAGTCAATCTTGTCACTCAATTCATCAACTGAGCTAAAAACATCAATCTCTCTGCCGACATCAAATAATTCTCGAATCTCTGGATTATCTATATGAAGCATAAATCCCATACATGCAGGTATTTCAAATGACCGTTTAGAAACTAAGTCTTCCCATCCAGACTTGGTTTTTCCAAAATGAACTGCAATATTTATCTTGGCGCCCTGTATAGCCTCGGCGTACGCCGCATTATGAAGTGCCCCCAGTACTCTTTGACCATAGAGTGGAGATTTTAGGATTCTCTGTTTCCACCGCGATCCAAGAATAGTGAGGCCTACCCGGTCGTTCGCGCGAATCAAATTTTCTAACCAGAGTTGCTTATAGGCAGAATGGTTACCAGCGTACAACACATCGCTTGTTCGTTCAGAGTCGGACATTCGGCGGTATATCGGTCGATGTACCGCTGGCGAGAAACCGTGCGGAACAAACGCAACTCTGCCCGACCCGAGCTTGCGTTCGAGGTAAGGGATGTGAAACGACTTTGTCGTTACAATTAGGTCAAATTCCCGAAATTTCTCCTCGTCAACGCCGGGATGATCAAAGTCCACGTCGGGATAGAACAGCACGTTCTTTATTCCCATGGTCCGCAATGTTGTCACCGTTTGTGACGAAATGGCGTCTCCTTTCACCGTTATCATGACGTCCGGTCTAAACGATCTGCAGACGTCCAGCACTGTATTTTGGTACTCTCGTATTACTGACCCACGGAGAAGACGGGCCGCCAAGCGTGATTGCCAAGCTTTAGTTGCTCTTGGAATGTATTGCCGGATATCAACGTCTTGAACTGCCCAATCAAGCTCGCGAAACCCCTGAGCCAAACCGGCTCCGGTGTCACCGACGCCGAGCTGTGCGACAAACACAGCTTTCATTAACCTGCCAGCTACTCGCCCAGTCAAGGTGCGCTTCCCTCCCACTTTGAGGTAGGTTTTACCGTTCCAGGCCCCTCTGCCAGCCAGAAATGCATTCGCTGAAAGTCCATCTCTCTATTATCCTTGCGCTGGCCTCCGCCATCTCATTCTTGAGCTTGGGGTCGTTAACGATCTTGGCTAGAGCCACCTTCAATGCTTCAACGTCATCTGGTCTCACGACAAAACCATTGACACCGTCCTTTACCAAGTCGGGGACACATCCTGCGTCATCGCCAACGACCACCGGCAGACCCGCGGCCATTGCTTCGTTCACGATCAATCCCCATGGCTCGTCCTTTGTCGGGAAGGCCAAGACATCACAGCACGCAAGCAGAGAGGGCAGTTCAGATTGGTTGACAAAGCCGGTGAACGTGACCCGAAGGTGAGCAAACGTATTCGCTTGCAAACGCAGTTCTGCCTCCATCTCGCCTGTCCCAACAACTACAAGTTCAACGTCGGATCCTTCCCTATTCAATTTGTGAACAGCCTCTAGAACTATTTGGGGCCCTTTCCTCCGTATTAATTTTGACGCAAAAACAACTACCGGCCGGTCTAATGAGATGCCAAACTTCAGCCGCGTGGCATCATGATCTTCACGCCTCGAATTCCGTGCACGGGCAAACCTATCATTGTCTACAGCGAACGGCGCCAGAACAATTTTTCCTGGTCGCACGCCCATCCACGAATAATAGTCGGCGTTGTTTTTACCTATCGCCAGCAGCGCGTCACAACGCCGAAGAACCACCTTTGCGCAAAAGTCTCTTATTTTCCTCTTCCGCTTCCGCTCGAGAACAATGTTTGTATCGCTTCTGTACAATACCTTCGCGCCGACCAATTTAGCAGCGATTATCGCGGTAATATTGTAAAACGGCCGATAGCCGTGGATCACCACGGCATCAAAGCGACCCTTAACCAGGTGCCAAAATAGTCCGGGAATGACTGAATTTTTCAATGATGATGGCGTCGCCTTTTGGTAACTCCTGCCAACAAACACACTGCTGTAGCCTCTCAGCAGGTCAATATCCCACTTAACCGGCCTGTCGAAGCCCGCATCGAAAGCTCCACGTAGGGAAAAATCCGAAAGGTAAAATACCGTCAGATCAAAACAGGCAGACTTTTCAATTCGTGCATAGAGAGGAGCAAAATATTGAATTGGGTGGCTATTTACGACAGCAACTTTCTTCATAGCAGGATTCGCAAGGCGTCCATTTTTTTCGGAACTCGCATCTCAGGCGTAGGTGTTTGATTTATCAAACGTACCTTGACGCGCTCTGAACAACTTAACCTTGGCGGAATGGACAAGCGCGTAGTTTGATTGAAAAAACCTGTCCAGCTCTGGATGCCACCGATCAAACACTTCAATATAGTCCGTCATAACTCGTGCGATTACGTATGGTGTGCCCTCGACAAGAGAAAAGACGTCCTTAAGGAACGCAGCAGCGTTTATCCAGCGATAATTATATTCAAACTGGAAGACGTCAATAGAGCCATTTTTTAGTAGGGCTAACGCTCCACGCAAGACGTTGAGATCATTACCCTCCGTGTCGCATTTTATAAGGTGGATGTGATTAATTTGCCTATCTTTGCAGAACTGGTCTATTGTAACCAATTCCACGTCCTCGAAGCCGAGCGCTGCACTCTCCATCTCCTTGTCGAACACAAGGGAGTTGGTCCCGCCCGTGGGACTCATGACTGCCATTCTCATTCTTCCAGGTCGATCCGAAACAGCTCCAGGAACAATCTCAATCCGTCTTCCTTCATCGGCCTGCAACCGAATGGTCAAACGCACTCGGGTGGCAGAAATCGGCTCGAACGCAAAACATCTAGCTCCGGTCCAATCAGACGGTGCCGAGGACATATTCTGCAAAAGCGATGCGCTCCAATCGCCTCGGTTGGCACCTATGTCAAACACGACGAAGTCCCGGACGCCCCAATTTGCCCGAACGACTTCGCGCTGTAGGTAAAGCTCACCATTGCGGCTCATGTCATTGGTGCTTTGTTCACCCCTCGCGAAGCAATATAGCCACCTGGCAACTCGCCACAGTGACCGTCGTACCAACGGCAGATCACGCATGTGTTTCAACGCTCAGCCCCTGCTAGAGACATGTCATCTCCAATCCAGATTAATATTGCGGATGCGATGGTTTACAATTTTCTTTCGTATCGCTTGCAAACGAAAAGCTAGCGAGTCTGAGAACCTATCGTGAGTTTCGACCAGAATCAGGTCTATAGTTCGGTAGACCTCGCTCTCGATAAGTCGTTCGAGTACGTCAGCCTCAGATCCCTCAATATCCAGTTTCAATATCCTTACGGGCTCGGATAGCGCTTGTATATATGCGGCGATGTCAATCACATCAACACGGCCTATCGGTTCGGCTGCGTGTACATTCCGCTGTACTATTGAAGATGACTCAGTCTGTTCTATTCCACCAGACTTAAGGTCGGGCAACTGGTAGAATGGCATTACGCCGTCCTCACAGCCGACCGCTTTTGCCTCTATAAGGACATCAGGGTGAGCCGAGAACTCCACTAGCAGACGACTACGTGCTACGGGATCAGGCTCGAAAGCGATCACCTTCATGCCGTGCTCCACAAAATATCGAGTTACCTTTCCGACGTTAGCCCCGCAATCGATTACGAGAGACTTCCTCGGCAGAGTAGCAAGCAAGTGGCGAAGCCGCAGAAGGGCGCCTTGATAGAGATCACCACGCCGCCTCCGGAACTTCCGAAACAAGTGCCACTTGAGCCAAGCGCTCGTGTATCCTTCATTAATTAATTGCATCTTGCCTGTCATTTGATTGCTCGTCGCTGCCTTTCTTGCTCTAGCACGAGATTTGGATTCTAGCGATGAATGCGTCGAGCCACTCGCCGTGCAAGCTCGAAGAAAATATGACGAGTGGCACACATTCTAAGAATCTTTTCTTGTTCGTAAACTGCCATTTTGTTCACTGACAACTTTTTCCGAAGTTCAATTTCACCTTGATCATCTATCCCTTCAGATAAGGTCAGTGCAGGATATCGCAGCACAAGTTCTTCCAATTTATGACAATCCAGTGAATGAATAGGGACAACTGACCATACTGCGCAAGGCGAGTGATGACTATGGAATCCCTCTCTCAGAGCAATTAATTTGTCGACCCTTACAGAACCCCTCGCCTGAATGTGTTTCTCTTGGTGAGAAAAGCTCTCCAGCTTCTTCTTCACGTCATCTCCCGCAGACAGATAGCTAAAATGCCAACCGGCGTTATAGATTACACCCGACCCCCGGTGGAGGCCTGCCCACCGTCCGGACCTGAGCTTCTGCGGTGTAGTCATTGCCCTAACAGTTGTAATTACCGGCCCCGCCCAGACCGCTTGCATTCCGATCGTCATCTTGTAGTTAAATTTAAAATTAAAGTAGTCGAGGCAGAGCACAACAGGAAACGCATCATCCGATAGGAGCGCTGCAGCTTCAATACTTGCTGGCCTTGGTATCTCGTCGATATCTGAGACAATAAGCAAATCCCAAGGATCGCCGTTTGGAACCCCATTTAGAATAGAATTTCTGGAATAGGCCTCTCTAGCCCACGCGTCCCTACCCACTAAACTTTCTAGATGTACCAATTTTATCGAGTCACGAAATCGATCAACAATGGGGCTGTCCCATGGAAACTTGCTGGATTTCGGAAGGCCGGTAAAAGTCTGATCGGACACCACAATTACAAATTGATCTACTAGCGTGCTAAGCAGCTGAAGGCGTACCTCCAGCAGCTCTCTTTCATCGTTAAACAAGAAGCAGTCAAAGACGCGTCGTTTCTGGCCCAAAATCCGCCACCATTATTCTGCTGCACACCAGGCCGACCGGTCCATGGCGGACATTTTGTTAAGCACTCGGCTCGCCGCCAAGCCGCGGAAGTGAAGTACGATTGCCAAACAACCCGTTTGGCCTATGACTTACTACAAACCCAAAGACCTTACCTGTCACAACAAAGCCTGCGAATGTCGCGATTGACCGTCCAGCCGATATGAAACTGAATAGGGCGATATCACTTGGCCTAGAGAGCGCAAGCGCAAGAAGGAATAACGGAACAAGTCTGATTGGGCTCTTCAACCACAAATACATCAGAACACTTGCCAGAGTGAGCAGTGATCCCACGACAAAACCCGCACCCAATACAGCAAGGTATCCTCCTGCTATGAACACCCCTGCCGATCTAATTGCACCAATTGAATTCTGATCATTTCCCGTAATTTCGTATGACAGTACCGAGCCCAGGTTGGCAAGGGGTTTCTCTTTTGAAAAGTATCGGGGGATAAATGCCATAGTAAACCAGCGACGGTACATTTCTTGTAGACGCTGAGTGTAGGTCGGTAGCTGCCCCACCTCCGAGTATAGCAGCGCTCGTGCAGTTATATCGCTATAATCATACCTTCTGATAACTCTGTCCGTTAGGTTCTCAATTGAAAACATATTGAGCTCCTCGCCACTCTCGCTGAGTCGGGCGAATGCCGACGAGGCTCCAACACCTCCCACGTCGTCTCGATACTTGCGCAGGGGCTCTATGATCGAGTAGGCGGCCAGAACCGCCAGGAAAGTCCAAACGATGAACCGCGCCTGGAACCGCCCGATCATCCAGCTAGCTATTCCGATCATCGCGATTGGCAAAAAGACCGCGGATTTATAGCCGGATAACAGACCGCTAAAAACCCACAAGCCACAAACTACATATAGGAGTCGTCTGCGGTTCTGAGCTTGCCAAACAATTGACAGGATGAAAAATAGGCCATAGCCGATGGAAATAATCTTCTTTACCAGATCCAACCAAGGAGGCGGATCGGTTGAATATTCGGCCGCGCGAAAGTACCCCGTGTATCCGGTTAACTGCAAGCCGATCTGGACAACAGCCGCGGCTATCGTTAGCGTCGTAATTATTCGAACAATGGCTTTCGGTGGGATCGATATTACCGGCATATTGGCGGATACCAACCGCGAGAGAATGTATTCCCCAAGCAGAAAGCGAGCACCACACATCGCCGCTGACTCAAGTAGAACGAGCTGATACATCAGGCTGTAAGACTCGTCCGGCGCTCGCTTCAATTCGGCAATTAGCCCAAGGCTTGACAACGACGTCACCAACACGGTCGAGCTTATGCCAAATGCCAGCATGGCCCAAAACCAGGCGAACGGGCCACGTAGTCCTTGATACGCGCGAATTGCTGCAAACGCCGCAAGCGCAACTGCTAGCCAATTTAAAACGTGATAATCGACGGTCACGCCGAGTTAACCCTATTCGGTCTTCTAAAAAGACCCTCCAGCTCACTGAGCCGCACCAGCTTCAGAGTTAGACAAAGACAAGCATAAACCAGGGCACCGATAGCCAGCATGAAAAGCTCGGGCCCGAGATGCATAGCAATTTTAGACTGTAAGTAGTACATCATAGCGCTAACCGCAGATCCCACCACCAGCACACCGCGAAAGTCCATTACCTGATCTCTAACGCTGTACCCAAGCACATTCTGGTTTATTCTCGCGGTTATTACAAAATAGACAATGGACAGAACGGCTTGCGTATACGCAATAAGGGTGACGCTGTAGTATGAGGCGCATATAACCATTCCAAGACCAATTACTTTCTTAACAGTCCCGGCTTTCAGGTAGGTACGGGATCGACCTACGGCCAGAATCGCACTATCACTGATAACCTGCAAAGGCCATAGAATTCCGGCGAGGCAAAGGATCTGCAATAACGGGGCCGACGAACGCCATTTGGGTCCAAATAGCAATTCGATCACCGGAGCAGAGGCCAAGGCCAGCCCAAGCATCAACGGTACGTTGATGAACATTATGGACCTAACGCAAAGCCTAACAGCCTGTTTGAGCTTCTCGCGATCACCCGCTATGTTCGCGAATGCGGGGTATGCAACGCTTGAAAGGATCCCGGTGAACAGACCAACCGGCATCTGCCTTGTGTTTTCCGCGCGCAGATAGATACCTAGCTCAGCTGGCCCGTGAAATCTGCCTATGGTCATCGTATAAAGCCGTTGGTTAGCGACATCCAACAGCCGAGCAGCAAGCATGTATCCGCCAAATCCGAACAAACGGACAATAGAGGCCCGGCGGAAAAGGAAACTCGGCCGCCAGGGGTGCATCAACCACGCCATTAGAGTGGTGACGATGGATGCAACTACAGTCTGCGCTGCGAGCGCCCAGACACCATAGCCTCTCACGGCCAGGTACACGGCCGCAGTACCCGAAACCAGCGAAGCCACTCCCCCGATTACCATAAGCCGCCGAAAATCAAGCTTCTTTTTCAGGAGCGTCACGTGCAAGGCTGACAAACCGCTCAGCGCGACGCTCGCAGCAACAAGCTGGGTCAGTGGAATTAGAACGGGGATGCTATAGAATATAGCTATTGTGGGTGCAGACAGAATCAGGAGCGCAGCTGCAGACACACCTACGAGCATGTTAAACCAGAAGACCGTACATTCATCATCATATGAGTGATTTTGGCTTTGTATCAATGCCGACGTGAATCCCCCATCAACAAAGACGTTTGCAATGCCAACAAACATTGATAGCAGCGCAATCGTGCCGAACTCGTTCGGAGTAAGTATCCGCGCCAAAATTATCGAAACAATAAATTGCAGACCTATTCGAGTGAATGCGTCACAGGAGCTCCAGAAGACAGCGACTATTGTTCTCTTCTTAGTTATTCCTTGGGGAGGACCGTCTAGATTCCGATCCCCACTGCCTGCGAGCTGGCGCCGTTTCGTCACTTCAGTTCCAAACGAATTGTGGAATGTTAACAGCCTTGCCCAAGGGCAGTCCAAAGAACCCTAACGGGCCGCTAGAAGCATGCCACAATTTAACCTTCAGAAAACGCCTGCACATTATAGAGCGCCGAACCCCGTGAAAACGGTCTTGATAGTTCTCATAACGATGAGAAAGTCCAACCACGGTGAAAAGTTCTTTATATAGTAGAAATCGTAATGTAGTTTTTCGTGCACGTCATCAACCGCAGCTACGTGCCCCTGATTCACCTGCGCCCATCCAGTAATGCCAGGTCGCACGATGTGCCGGTATCGATAGAATGGCAGCTCCGCCTCATACCACTTCGACAGGACGAGTGCTTCCGGGCGCGGACCGATCCAACTCATCTCGCCACGCAGGATGTTGAGGGCCTGCGGCAACTCGTCAATCCTGGACTTTCTCAAGAACTGTCCCAAGCGGGTGATGCGTTCGTCGCCGGCTTTCGTGATGGCCGCTTCCTTCTCGTCAACAACTGTGTCGCTGAGCTTCATCGTTCGAAACTTGTAGACCTCATAGGGACGCCCTCTGTAGCCCATTCGCTTCTGTCTAAACAGCGCCGGTCCAGGCGAATCGACCTTTACAGCAATCGCCACGAAGAACAGCAATGGCGAGCAAACAGCAAGTACAATTAGCGCAGATGCCCAGTCTATCCCCTGCTTTATTTTCAAGTATGCTTGGTTTGGATTCAGGGAGCCTAGGGTGTTTTCAGAAAGATGCTCGATCTCTACCCTGCCGGTGAGCGATTCGCTGATTTGCTTGACATGATAGACTGGTGTTCCTGAGAGCGCGCGGTCGGCAATATACCGCTCCCACTCATGTGAAAGGTCTGCTCGAAGATCCGCCACCACGCCAGTCGCGTATTCGATGACTGTGTCAGGCGAATGAATCCTGTGCCAGTTAACACCCAGTATGCTCTCCAGCCTGTTCACGTCTCCGCCGGGAATTATCGCCAGCCGATGTGCATCGAGCCGCCGGGTAGCCAGGCTCAACCCAAAATACCACAACGTTGATTGAATGAAGCTAGCTGCAGCCTGGAACCGGCTGTAGTCGAACCTGAAGAAGAAGATAGTCACGAACACCAGACCGTAGGTCAGGGCGAAGGTTGGCAGGATGTACCCAGCCGCAGCAACGCCCGGGAAATTGCCGATGCGCTTATAAAAGAAATAACCTGTCGTGTGAGCGATAAATGCCGCAATAATCGTAACCTGCAGGTTCGGTGATCGGATTACCTCTTGGTCGAACGACAGGCGGATCAGCGCCGGCAGCAGAATCGCGAACGTCAATCCGCCAAGCAGCTGAAAACGCATCCGAAGCAAGAGATGCCTTCGGCTGGGCAGTTGGATGGTGGTTGTGTTCAAATCGAATCCCGCGAACCTGGTCCTATGAAGACCTGGCCGTTTACTTGACAAGACGCGTCTCTCGGCCAACGCTCGAATAGGCTATGCCTTCCCTTACGACGTCCTCGCCGCGGTAGACGTTTCGAAGGTCGACCATGACTGGCGTCGCCATAACAGCATGAAGTTGTTTGAGATCCAGTGACCGAAACGCATTCCACTCGGTGACGATGACGATCACGTGCGCGCCGTCGGCCACCGCGTAGGCGCTTTCCCCGAATTCAATGCCTTCGATCATCTTGCGTGCCTGCTCCATGCCCACTGGATCATAAGCCTTGATCGAAGCACCTGCATCCTGGAGTACCTGAATGATGGCCAATGAGGGGGCATCGCGCATGTCGTCGGTGTTCGGCTTGAACGTAAGGCCGAGGATACCGACGGTCTTGCCGCGAACCGATCCGCCGCAGGCCTCGATCACCTTGCGCGCCATCGCCCGTTTGCGCTGGTCATTTATCGAGACCGTCGTTTCAATAAGCCGCATGGGGCTTGCCGCGTCCTGCGCGGTCTTGACCAGCGCCAGCGTATCTTTCGGGAAACAGGAGCCACCGTAGCCCGGCCCGGCATGAAGAAACTTTGCGCCGATGCGGTTGTCCATGCCGATGCCGCGCGCGACGTCCTGCACATCGGCTCCCAACCGCTCGCAGAGATCGGCAATTTCGTTGATGAACGTGATCTTCATGGCCAGAAACGCGTTGCCGGCATATTTGGTAAGCTCAGCCGTACGCCGGCTCGTGTAGAATATCGGCGCAGCATTTAAAGAGAGCGGCCGGTAGATCTCGCCCATCACGGCTTTGGCCCGTTCGGCATCGGTCCCGACAATGATGCGGTCGGGCCGCTTGAAGTCCTCGATCGCAGATCCTTCGCGAAGAAATTCCGGATTGGAGACCACCGCAAAATCGGCGGTGGGATTTTGCTCGCGAATGATTCGTTCCACCTCATCCCCGGTACCGACAGGGACGGTCGACTTCGTCACCACGACTGTAAATCCCTTGAGCGCGCGGCCGACTTCGGCGGCCGCGTCGTAGACGAAGGACAGATCGGCATGACCGTCGCCACGCCGCGACGGCGTGCCCACGGCGATGAAGACGACATCCGACTGGGAAACGGCATCGGCCAGATTGTCGTCGAAACGCAAGCGACCTTGCGCAGTGTTGGTCGTAACAAGGTCGTCGAGCCCTGGCTCATAGATCGGTATCTTGCCGAGCTTGAGCATGGCAAGCTTCTCCGCATCACGGTCGACGCAGCAGACCTGATGGCCAAAGTCGGCGAAACAGGCGCCCGAGACGAGCCCCACATAGCCGGCACCAATCATTGTTATTCGCATATCGCGTACTCTCAATTAGCGCCGATGAGACGATCTCGCCAGACAGCACCTAGTCCCACCGAACTACGGCTACCGCACTCCCGGGTGAAACCCGAGAGCGCATCCTACAACAAGTTACATCACGACGCCGCCTTGATGTTTGCGGCTACGCGATTGCGACGAGATCCCTGGCATCCAAGTCGACGGGGACCTCGCCACTCATGATGGCAACCAGAACCCGGGCTCTTCCAGCTGGATCGAGTCGATCAAGGCGACCGATCATTTCCGCGAAAGGGCCGGAAAGGATTCGAACCGAAGCACCGGCTGCGAGGCCGCCGCTGAAATCAAGCAGGCCGTGCCTGCCGGTTAACGCAATGAGGCGCTCTACCAGACCCGAGGGGACCGGCAAAGGCCGGTCGCCTTGCATGACGAGGGAGCGCACACCGAATGTTCCGTTGATGGACCGCCAACGTTGCAGGCCCACGTCAAGGGCGATGAACATATAGCCCGGGAAATAAGCCGCAGCTCGTGTTTCGAGCCGCCGGGCATGACGCACGGTTTTCTCGCAGCGAGGCACAAACGGCTGAAATCCCTGGATCCGGAGATGCCGTTCGGCGACATGCTCCTTTCCAGGAAAAACGCTGGCCGCGTACCAGCGAGTTGCCGGCGCGGCGGTCAGCTCAGGCGAGAGGGTTGTTGCCTTGCTCGTTGTTTTTTCCGCGCTAATCACGTGTCTCCCTCTCAGGGCGGGCGGGTATATCGGCGCCAAGGGTTACGACAGTGTGTCGATGCCAGCAAGCAACCATGCCGCGAGAATCAGAACGGTTCATCAAAAAAATGGTCCGCGAATTGTCCATGAAATTAGCTGTGCCTAAATAGTCATCGGGCCGTTTTCTTTTTCAGCTGCCCGATGTTCGATAGCCGGCATTCACTGTGACGCGTAGCTCTTTGGTTACATTGGCGCGGCGACCCCGGTTGTTCTGGTGCTTAGTCGACCGACTTGAAGCTAATGTGACGGGTCGCCGGCATGTCGTCGCGCCCGCCGGCGGCAGGATACCTGCGGAGCCATTCCGGTTTGCGATAAAAAGCTGTTTCGACAGGCCGTCACTGAGACACAACTGCCAGTAAGCCGCGAGACCGAGGTCATGGCACAGCGATGCCGATTCTTGAGCGGCTTCACGAACGTTTCAGCAGCGACCAGACAGCCGGCACCAGGCTCGCAGCCAGCGCAACCTTGATCAGATCACCGACGATAAAGGGGAGCACACCGAACTGCCACGACTTTTCCGGGCCGATCAACAGCGCCAGCCAGGCAAAGCCCATCGCCATCATGACGATCTCGGCCACCAGCATCGCATTGAACAGCTTGATGGGATGGCGATCCCAGCCACGGTCGGCAGCCCAACCGACGATCGCTGCCATGACGACGAAGCCGGCTAGATAACCGCCGGTCGAACCGAGCATGTAGGCAATGCCGATGCCTTTTTCCGGCGTGCTCTGGAAGACGGGAACGCCCAGTGCGCCCTCGGCCATGTAGAGAAGCAGCGTGGCGACGCCGAGGCGCATGCCGAACGCGGCGGCAATCAGCAAGACAGCAAGCGTCTGCATCGAGATATCGACCGGTCCGAGGATAACCTTCGTCTTGGCCGACAAGATCAGCAGCAGCGTTCCGGCGATCGCCAGCAAAAGCTGGCCCGCCAGCCGGGCCGCGCCCTTTTCAGGCAGAGCGAGAGAAATAAGCGGACGCATCGTCGTTGCAATTGCCATGGTCTTCCCCGTTCCGGATTGCCGCCGAACGCGGCCTTGCGTTTTCCTATATTGGCTTCCGTGCTATGCGGCAATCGGTTTTGCCCTCGCCCCAAAAAAGGTCGCGACGTTCGCATGGCGCTGAAATTCGATACCAGCTTCGACCCGGCCTACGGCCAGGGCGTGGCCGTTGCGGCAGACGTGCTTCGGATCACGGCCCCGAATCCAGGCCCGTTCACCTTTCACGGAACCAACAGTTATATCGTCGGACGCGAGACGCTCGCGGTTATCGATCCGGGTCCGGATGACGAGGCGCATCTTCGAACGCTGCTCGAAGCGATCGGGACCAGGCCGGTCAGCCATATCTTGGTCAGCCACACGCATCGCGACCATTCGCCGCTGGCGGCGCGGCTGAAGCAGCATACCGGTGCGGTGGTTCTGGCGGAAGGCCGGCATCGCCCAGCGCGGCCGCTGCGCACCGGCGAGGTCAATCCGCTCGATGCCAGTGCCGATATCGAGTTCGTTCCAGACATCGCGCTGCTGGACGATATGGTGATCGACGGTGACGGCTGGGCGATCCGGACGGTGCTGACGCCCGGCCATACCGCCAATCACGCGGCCTTCGCGCTGGAGGGGACCGGCATTCTTTTCTCGGCCGATCACGTCATGGCGTGGTCAACGACGGTCGTCGCGCCGCCGGACGGCGCCATGGCCGACTACATGACATCGCTCGATCGGCTGATCGAGCGCGACGACCGGCTGCTGCTGCCCGGTCATGGCGGGCCGGTGACTGAGCCGCGCAACTTCATGCGCGGATTGAAAACGCATCGCAAGATGCGCGAACGGGCGATTCTGAAGCGGATCAACAGCGGCGACCGCACGATCAGGACGATGGTGGAGGCGATCTATCGCGATACCGATCCGCGCCTGCATGGCGCCGCCGGCCTGTCGGTGCTTGCCCATCTGGAAGATCTGGTGGCGCGCGGCCTAGTCCACACCGATGGCGCGCCGGTTATCGACGGCGTTTTTGCGCCGGCAAAGTAACACGATCAAATATCATTCCGCCGGCGCCACGCCCACTTGGCCGGCGACTTCCTGGTCGAGTTCGGCAAGGAAATCGGTGATGCGCGCTGCATTGTCGCCAAGGTCGTAGCGGCCGTAACGCGAGGCCGAGCGCATATCGACGATGACCGCATCGCCGTCGTCGGTCACACGGATGGCGACATCGGCGGGAAGGCCAAGCAGCAAGCTCTTGGCCACCGCATCGATCGTCACGTCGCTTTGCCCTATTGCCTCGGGAAATGGCCCCGCGAGCTGCCAGCCCCGCCGATCGAGTACGGTTTTGACCGCCTCCAGAACGCGATCGAAAGGCAAGCTGTAGCTGCGTCCGGTGACAAGCGGATAAGCTTCGGTTTGCAGGCGCTGCTCGCCCGGCGTCGGCGGCAAAAGCTCGTTCATATCCTTTGTCCGGGTAGAAATATCGAGCGCCGGCGGGTCGTCGAAATCCGTCGAGATGTCGCGCAGCGGCGGATAGGTCGCCGCCCAATAGGCCCCGACAGCGTAAGGGATGAGCACCAGAAGCGCCAGCAAGGCGCCGGCGGTCAGGTCTTGGCCGCCACGATCACCGAAGTTCCACAATCGCGCGAAGGCAAACCCGGCGAACAGAAGCGCAAACGCCGCCAGCAACGCGACAATGCCGAGCACCCACAGGATTGTCGGCGTGTCGACGAGGTCATATCGGTAGCCGATGAGCACCGTCAGCAGCAGGACCGCCGAAAAAGCGCCGGTGCGCCGCGACCAACCGGCAGCCCTCGATGTCTGTCGCTCGGCAATTACCGTCATTGCTTTCCGCGCTGCCCCAACCCGAACAAAGGCATAGTGCCTTTCAGCGGCGGCTTGAAGGCACAAAGACGCCGCATCTCCAGTCAATCCGTCGGCAGATGATAATCCCGGAACTGCTGACGCAGGGTAATCTTCTGAATCTTGCCGGCAGCGGTGTGTGGGATTTCGCCGACAAAAGCGACGTCATCCGGCATCCACCACTTCGCCACCTTGCCGTCCATGAAAGCGAGAATATCCGTCTTGGTCGGCTCCCTACCCGGCTTGCGGACGACCACGAGCAAAGGCCGCTCGCCCCATTTCGAATGCGGAATGCCGATGGCGGCGGCCTCCGCCACATCGGGATGGCCGACCGCGAGGTTCTCGAGCTCGATGGTCGAGATCCATTCGCCGCCCGACTTGATGACGTCCTTGGCGCGATCGGTGATCTGCATGTAGCCGCCGGGATCGATATGCGCGATATCACCGGTATCGAACCAGCCGTCTTCATCGAACTGTTCGGATCCGATGCCGCCATAATAGGCGCGCGCGACGGTCGGCCCGCGGACCTTGAGTCGGCCGAAGGTCTTGCCGTCCCATGGCAGTTCGTTGCCGGCGTCGTCCGTCACCTTCATTTCGATGCCGAACGGCGTAAAGCCCTGCTTCTGCTGGACGGCGAGGCGGGCGTCACCCTTCAGCCCAGCATAGTCCGGCTTCAGGGTGCACAGCGTGCCGACCGGCGACATCTCGGTCATGCCCCAGGCGTGGACGACCTGGACATCGTAATTGTCCTGGAACTTCGTCGTGATCGCGCGTGGACAGGACGCGCCGCCGATGACGACTTTCTGCAGATAGGGTAGTTTCTTGCCGGTCTCTTCCAGATGCTGGAGAAGCATCATCCACACCGTCGGCACGGCGGCGCTGAAGGTCACCTTCTCGGTGTCGAGCAGCTCGTAGATCGAAGCGCCATCCATCTTGCAGCCGGGCATGACCAGCTTGGCGCCAATCATCGGCGCGCTCTGGGCAAGGCCCCAGGCATTGGCGTGAAACATCGGCACGACCGGCAATATGGTATCGCGCGACGACAGGCCCATGGCGTCGGGCATCGCTTCGATCATGGCGTGCAGCACGTTCGAACGATGGCTGTAGAGGACGCCCTTCGGGTCGCCCGTCGTGCCGGAGGTGTAGCACATGCCGGCGGCGGTGTTTTCATCGACTGTCTTCCAGGCGAAGTTGCCGTCGGCTTGAGCAAGCCATTCTTCATAGGCAACGACATTGGGCAGCGCAGTCTCGGGCAAATGCACCTTGTCGGTCAGCACGATAACCTGCTTCAGCGACTTGACCGCGCCGGCGATCTTTTCAAGCAGCGGCAGGAAGGTCAGGTCGACGAAGATTGCCTTATCCTCGGCATTGTTCATGATCCAGGTGATTTGCTCGGGAAAGAGCCGCGGGTTGAGCGTGTGATAGATCGCGCCGACACCCATGATGCCGTACCACGCCTCGATGTGGCGCGCGGTGTTCCAGGCCAGGGTCGCGATGCGGTCGCCAAGCCCGAAACCGTCACGCTCTAGCCGCTCGGCGACCTTCAGGGCACGATCATGGATTTCGGCGTATGTGCTGCGCACGATCGGCCCCTCGATCGAACGCGACACGATCTCGCGGCTGCCGTGCTGCCGCTCGGCGTTGTCGATCAGCTTGTGGCAAAGCAGCGGCCATTCCTGCATCAGCCCGAGCATCGTGCTCCTCCCGTAATTTTTTTGCGCCATTGTGGGACGAATCGGCGGATTGTCTAGCCAGAACCGGGCTGAAGCGGTGCATAGAGCCAAACGAGGGCGAATTCGCCACAATCCGGCCATGCTCGGCGTTAACGTTGATTAACAGGCGGGGCGCGATTGGCGAATGAAAGAGGTTCGCATGGACGCGCAGCTCGACGACAAAGCCCTCGAAAATACGCTTGCCGAAAGTCTGACCGATCTGGTGGCGGCCGATGGCGCGCAGGCCGATCTGGTGCCCGACGCCAAAACCATTTCCGAAGATGAATTCGTCGAGGTCGTCGGTGGCGCTCTCGAAGCGGTCGGCGGCACGCTCTTGTTCAAGATGTGCGTCGAGAACGAGGGCGAAAGCCAGCACGTCGCTGCCGCCTGCGTCGGCGATGGCGGCAATCGCCAGTTCCTGCTGCTCACCTTGCCTGCCAGCGGTGGTGCGCTGAAGGTCGAGACCACCTCGAAAAGCACCAATCCGGTGGCCGGCATTGCCGCCGCCTATGCCGGGCTGATGGACGCATTCCAGGCCGCCGCCTGAGTTTTCGGCGAAGCGGAAGAAAGAGGTGAGACTTGCCCCCGCGGTCGACGCTTTGGCGTCGCGGCAGGCAGGTCTTGCACAACGCGCTTGCCAGACACATTTGGGGTTGAGGCAAGGAGATCCGACATGGACCAGATCGCAAACCCGTCACCCGGCTTTCAGCGCAATCCGGGCAAGATTATGCCCGTCGAGCCTTACAAGGGCACAGTGACGGTGCGCGCCGGCGATGTCGTCATCGCCTCGTCCAGAATGGTCAAGGTGCTGACCGAATCGCCCTATCCCCCCGTTTTCTACATTCCGTTCGACGACATCGACTTCAACAAGCTTGGCAAGACCGAGCACTCGACCCATTGCCCCTACAAGGGCGATGCCAGCTATTGGAGCGTGCTGCCCGCCGGCGATGCAGGCAAGGATGCGATGTGGGCCTATGAGCGGCCTTTCGACGAGATGGCGGATATCCGCGATCACGGCGCGTTCTATCCAAGCAAGGTGACCATCGAGGCCACGCCCGACTGATCAGTCGGTGGTGCCCTCATCGCCGACACCGTCGGCATCGTCGAGCCGCACGAAGGTGAGGCCCTTGGCCTTCAGCTCCAGAAGCCCCTGCACTACGCCTTCGCCGGCCGCATGGGTCGGCTGGTTGATGTGAGCGATGATGACGTCGCCGTCCTTTGCCGCGGCGATGCGCCTGGCGGTTTCCTTTGCGCCAAGTAATGAGCCGCCGTCGCCGTTGACCGAGAATCCGGCGATCTTGAAGCCAAGCTTGCGTATCATCGCGATTGCCGACGAGCTGTATTCGGCGGTTGCGCCGCGAAACCATTTCGGCACCGGCTCGCCGGTCACGGCAAGAGCGGCGGCGCCGGATTCGACCTCGGCCAGCACGGCCTCCGGGCTGCCGGCACTGCGAATGCCGTAGATCTTTTGCGGCGTGTCGACGGCCGGGATGTGGCGGCCGCCATGGTTTTCCAATTCAAACAGTTCGGGATGCGCCCGCATGATCTCGATGGCGGCGGCGTTGTGCTTCAGCCAGATGCCGGTGACGAAAATGGTGGCGGGAATCTCGTTTTCCACCAGCGCCGAGAGAATCCGTGTGTCGGTCTTTCCGCCGCAGGCATCGAGCGTCAGCGCGACGCGGCCGCTACCTGCCTCGGACTTGATGTGCAGCGTCGGTTCGACGAGCAACTGGGCGTTGCCAGGCGAGATAGCCGACAGCGATATCGCAACCACGCAAAAATGCTTTTGGAACAGGCGCATTGATTGTTTCCGGGTCGGCCAGATCAAGAGTGAAGCGGCGACCCCAGGACCCGCATCAAGGCGGAAATCGGGACGATGCCCCTGCAAAAGCGTCTGCAGCGGCAATTTGACCGCCGGCCTGAGCTTTGGCAAGCGCGAGGTCACAATGCGTGCTCCACGTCCTTAACCGTACGTGAAAGGATCGTGCGCACCGCGCCGGCAACCGCTTTGACCTCAAGTCGCCAGACGCCGCAAGCCTTGCTCGCATCGGTCCGGCGGCACAGGCTCCTGGCTATGGACTCGCAAGTATCGAGGGCCGCGGCGTAACCCTGGCCACGGCGACAGGACCTCAGACGGCCGGGTCGGTCAGGCCGAAGAGACCGACAACCGGCGTTCCCGCGGCGGCGGCCATGTGCTTGGGCCACTCTCGTGCCCCAGAAACAGGCGTGCTTGGCCGGGGACAGCCAGCAGCGTTGCCAGTGACAGAGCCCCGACCACGTTGACGACCGGCGAACCGGCCTTGGCGGCGATGCGCTCGGCAGATGCCCGTTCATCGAGGCCGCCGACAAGCAGGAAGTCCAACCCGGTCTGTCGCGAGATCTCGTCGATCGCCAGCGCAAAACGTTCCGGTTGCCATTGCCTCCCCGGAAGCTCGCTCCCGCATGAACGGCTATGAAGGCGTTACGCCGATTATGATCCCGGTCGAGAAGCGCCAATGCCCTGGCGGTCTCCAACGGCAGCGGCTCAATCGTTGGGACCTGCGCACGCAACTCCACGCCAAGCGCCTCAAGCGGCGAAAGATATCGGTAGAGATAATACTGGCCACCAAAGCCAAACGGCTTGGCTGCGACGTTGGCGGGCTGGCGTTCCAGCCAGCGCAACGGCTTTCGGGAGGATCGTATCCGACGCGGGTCTTGGCATTGACGAGCCTGACCGATGGTGCGTGAGATTTTGGAATCGGCCACGTCGATGGTCAGATCGAACTGTAACCGGCGCGGAGCGCGCGCCAACGTGTAAGGCTCGCGACCACGCTGCACAGGAGTGCAACGCATCCGTGCGCGCCGGAACGCCACCACGTCCGAGGCGACGCCATGAGCCATCAGGCACCGGCAAAAGTCCGCCTCGCAAAGGAACACGATCCTGGCCCTTGGATATTGGAGGCGCAGGTTACTGGCGAGCGCGGAGGCGAGGACAAGATCGCCAATGAATTCGTCTGGAGGAATCGAGCGGACGTGCGTGGGCGGGTACTGCAACACCTGTTTCTGGCACCGGGACGGGTTTGGGGCCTGGAAACTGGGCAGAAATGATGTCGGGATTTGGAGCCGTCACGCGAACGTTCGCGTGAATTTGGTTACGAATTGGTAAGGACAGAAGCTGGTGGATTCCAACGCTGATCCGCAGCCGTTCTTTGCAGCCTGCGCCGCCGATTGCGCGGCGCATCTGTTCCAGATCGAGCAGATCAAAGTCGAGGCAGCGATCCCAAAAGCGCCATCACGGCGCTAGGTCACAGTGCGTGCTGCAAGTCAGCAACCGTGCGTTAAAGGCTCTCGTCACCGCGCTAACATCCGATCGATCCCAAGTCGTCAGACGCAGGTTTTGTTCTCACTGCCAGTTCCTTGGTCACGCATACTATAAAATGGATCAAACCTGCTCCACGACAGACTATTGCCATCCGAAGCGCCGGCTCAAACCTGCCGTCGTATGAGCCGGCACTGATGCTGATCCTGTTGCAGACTTGTTAGTTTACCGAGGGTTGTCCTGTGGCTTTTGTTGGCCTTGAGACTTCGACCACCAGACAAAATACAGCGATCCCATCTTCATCACAGGCACGCGGCGGTCGCGTTCCCTGGCTCGCAACTCACGATAGGTCTTCATCTTCAGAGTGCCGCCCGGCAACCTGATACGCACTGCCATCGGTCCAACTCCCGTTGTGCAACGCAGCAATTTTATGCAATGCGGTGAATAGAGACCTTCCGTTACGGAAGAGTCAACAGCATCATCATCAACTTATTTTGCGAGCTGGCCCGCGCAGGCGGGCGGGCAGGCGCATGCCAGGCCGAAAGAATTGGGGCGTCACCCTGGCGACTGATCGTCAATCAGGCGCTGGCGGTTCGACCACCAAGTAAAATAAACCCGGCCGATCTTGACGACGGGTATGCGGCGGGCGCGCTCGCGATCGCGCAATTCGCGATACACCTTCACCTTCAGCGTGCCGCCAGGCATCCTGATACGCACCGCCATCGATTCCGCCGCCCCATTGTGCAATGCAGCACAAGAGACCTTCCGTCTCGGAAGAGTCAACGCCTGTCCGCGGACTATTTCTGGGGTTAGTCGAGCGGTCCCGGACGTTTTTGGCGCGCACGGCGGTCCCTGATCCTGCACCGGGGCCTCATGCCCAGCCGGGATCGTCGGGTGCGGGGGCTATTTCCTGGGCGAGGACTTGTTGGGCGAGGATGGGCGATCGGACATGCCGCTCGGCCACCAGATGACGAAATAATTGCCGACCTGCCAAACCGGCACCTCGCGCTTCTGCTCGCGACGCCGCAGCTCGTCCCTCTTCTTGATCTTCAAAGTCCCGCCCGGAAGCCTGATTCTTATCGTCACGTGTCCTCCCCGTACCCCCCAAGGTACGAACGATAGACGGGAACGGTTTCATCCCGGCTAAGTAATTTCGTCCAGGTCGAGCAATTTCGGGGCCGGTAGACGCAGCGCGCCGGACCACAGCGAGATCGCCGGAACCGGCTTCATTTGAAGAAATCCGCAATGCCGTTGATGGCCAGCACTACATAGACGATCGGACCGGCGACAAATGCGCAATAGAGGCAGAGGATCGCCGCCAGCACCAGCAGCAGCGGCTTGTCGCGGCCGACCGCGCGGAGTTCGGCCTTCACCGTCCAGCGGGCCGCAGCGGTTTGTTCATCATCAGACATGTTCACCATCCCGCGCCCCATTTCACACGGCGGGTCGAAAACATCAACCTTGCTTGCTGCGCGGAGGGATCCACTATGCTGTGCAATATTCTTGCTGTGCATCCAAAGGGTCGCGATGCCCCAAGCTCGGCGCCAGGCAGCAAGAATTTCCGTGGTCACCGTGCTTATCTGTCCGAATCCCTTCGATCAGATTTGGCTTTCGCAGCCAGTACCGCCGCCTGCGCGGCAGCCAGCCTGGCGATCGGCACCCGGTAGGGCGAGCACGAGACGTAGTCGAGGCCGACCTTTTCGCAGAAATGGATCGACGCCGGGTCGCCGCCATGTTCGCCGCAAATGCCGAGCTTGATGTCGGGCCGCGTCGCCCTGCCCTTCTCTGCCGCCATCCGCACCAGCTCGCCGACGCCGTCTATGTCAAGCGACACGAACGGATCCTGCTCGATGATGCCTTTTTTCCGGTAAGTCTCGAGAAACGAAGCCGCATCGTCGCGCGAGATGCCAAACGTAGTCTGGGTCAGATCGTTGGTGCCGAAGGAGAAGAATTCGGCCGCCTCGGCGATGACGTGGGCGCGGATCGCGGCACGCGGCAGTTCGATCATCGTGCCAGTCAGATAATCGATCCTGACGCCGGTCTCCTGCATCACGCTTTTGGCGACGGCGTCGATGCGAGCCTTGACGAAGTCGAGTTCCTTCACCAGCCCCACCAGCGGCACCATGATCTCCGGCACCACCAGCGCGCCGGCCTTCCTGCCGGCCTCGATGGCCGCCTCGAAAATGGCGCGCGCCTGCATCTCGGCGATCTCGGGATAGGAGACGGCAAGCCGGCAACCGCGATGGCCGAGCATCGGATTGAACTCGTGCAGCGCCTCGGTGCGGCGCCGGAGCTTGTCCGGGGACACGTTCATGGCCGCGGCCACCTCGGCCACCTCCTCTTCGGATTTTGGCAGGAATTCGTGCAGCGGCGGATCGAGCAGTCGGATCGTCACCGGCAGCCCGGCCATGATCTCGAACAGTTCGAGGAAATCCGAGCGCTGCATCTGCAACAGCTTGGCCAGCGCCGTTCGCCGGTCCTTTTCCGTATCGGCGAGGATCATCTCGCGCATGGCAATGATGCGATCGCCGTCGAAGAACATGTGCTCGGTGCGGCAAAGCCCGATGCCTTCGGCGCCGAAGGAGCGCGCCATGCGCGCATCGACCGGCGTCTCGGCATTGGTGCGCACCTTCATGCGGCGCGCGCCGTCGGCCCATTCCATGATGGCGGCGAAATCGCCCGAGAGTTCGGGCTGCAGCATCGGCACGGCGCCCTTCAGCACCTGGCCGTTGGAGCCGTCGATGGTGATGATGTCGCCCTTGCGGAAGGTCGCGCCCATCGCCATCAGCGTGCCGGCCTTGTAGTCGACGCGCAGCGAGCCCGCGCCCGAAACGCAAGGCTTGCCCATGCCGCGCGCCACCACGGCGGCGTGGCTGGTCATGCCGCCGCGCGTTGTCAGGATGCCTTCGGCCGCATGCATGCCGTGAATGTCCTCGGGGCTGGTCTCGATGCGCACCAGGATCGCCTTGCGGCCTTGCGCCTTGGCCTCCTCGGCGTCATTGGAGGAAAAGACGACCTCGCCGGTGGCAGCACCCGGCGAAGCCGGCAGGCCGACGCCTATGATGTCGCGCGCCGCCGTCGGACCAATCGTCGGATGCAGCAACTGATCGAGCGAGGCCGGATCAATGCGGGCGACGGCCTCCTCCTTCGAAATCAGTCCATCCCTGGCCATGTCGACGGCAATCTTCAGCGCCGCTTTGGCGGTGCGCTTGCCGGACCTGGTCTGCAGCATCCATAATTTGCCGCGCTCGATGGTGAATTCGAGATCCTGCATGTCGCGGTAGTGCTTTTCCAGGCGGTCGGAGATACTGACGAAAGCCTGGAAGGCGTCCGGCATCAGTTTCTGCAGCGACGGCTTGTCGGAGCCGGCCGCAATGCGCGCCGCCTCGGTGATGTTTTGCGGCGTGCGGATACCGGCAACGACATCCTCGCCCTGCGCATTGACCAGGAACTCGCCATAGAGCTGCTTTTCGCCGGTCGACGGATTGCGCGTGAAGGCAACGCCGGTGGCCGAGGTATCGCCCATATTGCCGAAGACCATGGCCTGGACATTGACCGCAGTGCCCCAGCTTTCGGGAATGTCGTGCAGGCGCCGATAGGTGATCGCGCGGTTGTTCATCCAGCTGGAAAACACCGCGCCGATGGCGCCCCAAAGCTGCTCGTGCGGATCCTGCGGAAACGGCTTGCCGAGCTCCTCCTCGACCTTCGCCTTATAGAGCGCAATCACGCCTTGCCATTCGATGGCTGTCAGCTCGGTGTCGAGCTCATGGCCAAGCCCGCCCTTCTGGTCTTCGAGGATTTCCTCGAACACCTCATGGTCGAGGCCCATGACGACATCGGAATACATCTGGATGAAACGGCGGTAGCTGTCATAGGCAAAGCGCGGATCGCCTGAATCGGCGGCCAAGGCTTCGACCGTCTCGTCATTCAGGCCGAGATTGAGCACGGTGTCCATCATGCCTGGCATCGAGGCGCGCGCACCTGAGCGAACCGACACCAAAAGCAGTTTCGAGGGATCGCCGAAACGGCGCCCGGTCAGCCGACCGACATGTTCGAGCGCGACCGCAACGTCCGCTTCGAGCGAAGCCGGGTACGTGTGGCCGTTGGCGTAATAGGCGTTGCAGACCTCGGAGGTGATGGTGAAGCCCGGCGGCACCGGCAGGCCCAGGCTGCACATTTCGGCCAGGTTGGCGCCCTTGCCGCCGAGCAGATTGCGGTCGCCGGCACGGCCTTCCGCGGCGCCGTCGCCAAAAATGTAGACCCACTTGGTCATGCTTGCTCCCCGGTTGCAGGAGATTGGAAATACTGACAAATCGAGCGATATGATGCTGCAGTGCGAAAGGCAAGGCATCGACCAAGCCGGCCGGCCTCTACAATCGATTAATGAAAAGCGGCGTCGAAAAGACTTGCTTTTTGGAAGGCTTTGTTGCAGAACATAACGAGAACAAAGGGCAGAACGACGAGAATGACCGGCAAGCTCGATTATCTGGAAATGCCAGCGACAGGCGGAACGCTGGACAGCTTGAAGGCTTTCTACAGCGCGGCCTTCTCATGGTCGTTCACCGATTACGGGCCGACCTATTCAGCTTTTGCCGAAGGGCTGGACGGCGGTTTTCAGGCGGATGGCCAAGATGCGCCGGCCAAGCCGCTGCCCGTGCTCTATTCCGAAGGCTGGAGGAAACATTAAGCGCCGTCGAGAATGCCGGCGGCACAGTCGTGAAGCCGATCTTTTCATTCCCCGGCGGCAGGCGGTTCCAGTTCGTCGATCCGGCCGGCAATGAAATGGCTGTCTGGGGTGAATAGGTCCGTCAAAGTGACGATTGCAAAACTGGTGAATCGGTCGCGCATAGTCGATATGTCGGCATTGAGCTTTCTCCCGGCTCGTCCTATAAGGCCGCGCGCACAGCGGGCACGCTCCGGCTGTTGGGGCGTCGCCAAGTGGTAAGGCATCGGTTTTTGGTACCGACATTCCCAGGTTCGAATCCTGGCGCCCCAGCCAATTCTCAGAGGTCCATTCTGGACACATAGGTTACGGTTTATACCGGAGACATGGGTAACACTTTTGGCCCGAAGGGGTTTTGAAGTGGTTCGAGCCTGCATGTCTCATCGTCGAAGTATCCCAAATCATAATCCATGAAGCTAGCCAGCCAGATTCGGTCGTCGACCTGTTTGATGCCGACTTTTTGGCCAGCGAAGACGAGGCTGAGATTGATCTTCTTACGGTCGAAGCAGATGCGGCCGCAGGTGGTGACGGTGACGGCCTTGTCGTGGAAGGGATACTCGAGGTCGGGTAGTCCGCGATAGGGCCGTGGTGAGGCGCTGTAGCGCTCGGCTGGGCAAGCCATATCGAGCGCCTGGTGCGGGCGTTCGGTGTTGAATTCCTGAACGAAGTCATCGAACCTAGCCTGCTGCTGCAGGAAGTTGCTTCCGGCCGGCTTGGTGGTTTCGAGCTTGAGCGTCAGATGCATGCGTTCATGGCGGCCGTTCTGCTGGGGATTGCCGGGCTTGATGCGCTCGATCTCGATGCCGAGCCTCAGCCACCAGACCGACAACCTGGACAGGTTGAAGAGGGCATTGGGGCTGGCGAAAGGCACACCGTTGTCGGTCCTGATCGCGCTGGGCAGGCCGAACTCCTTGAAAACTCTCTCGAACACGGTGAAGGCATAGGCCTCCTTGGTGGTGTGAAGCGCCGCGCAGGCCAACAGATAACGACTGGCGAAATCGCTGATCGTCAGCGGATAGCAGTAACGCCGGTCGGCCAGCATAAACTCGCCCTTATAATCGGCGCACAATAGGTCGTTGGGCTGGCAGCCATGCGAGAGCGCCGTCCCTTGCGCCCTGTTGCGGCGGCGCTTGCGGCGTTTGACCAGGCTATGGCGGTCGAGCACCGCGTGCACCGTCGAGATCGCCGGCGTGTGGACATCCGGGTAGAGCCGAGCCAGCCGCTCCCTCATCTTCGGCGCGCCCCAGCTCGGCTTGTCCTGCTTGGCACGCACAATCAGCTTCTCGATTGGGAAAGGAAGCTGATTGGCGTGGCGGTAAGGTCGGCGCGAGCGATCCGTCAGCCCTTCCAGCCCACAATCATTGTAGCGGCCAAGAATCTTGTAGCCGGTCTTGCGTGAGATGCCGAACTCACGGCATAGCTGTGCCATCTTCTCGCCGTCCAGTAGGCGGGCGACGAACTTGAGACGCTCATCCATCGGGTTACACTCCTTCCAGGGCATTTTGCTCTCCCGCAAAAAGCCCCGATTGTGTAACCCATGTGCCCGGAATGAACTGTCACCCATCTCTCGGGAAGGGCAAGATAGTACGGCCCGGAGACATGGGTAACAGAATGTACCTAAGACAATTGTGGACTGCACCCCTTGGGTGAGACACTAATTAGGGACAGTTCTCCAGGTTTTGCATTGCGGCTGGGGGATCCTGGCGCAATCGCGTTAGGCCGGCTTCGTATTCATCCGGCGAGAGATAGTCGAGCGCTGAATGCAGGCGATGCCTGTTGTAGACCCGCTCGACGAATTCGCCGATGCTTTTCTTGGCATCGATGATGTCGCAATAGGCTCGGCCATCGACCTCTTCGTCCTTTAGCGTTCGCATGATGCGCTCAGCCTTGGCATTGTCACAGGGATTGCCAATCCGGCTCATACTCGGCTGGATGCGATGCGCCGCAAGTCGTGCAGCGTGTTCAGCGCAGGCATATTGCACGCCGCGATCGCTGTGATGGATGACGCTGCCCGGCGGAGGCCGGCGCACCGCAATCGATTGGTCGAGCGCAGCGATCGCCAGCTCGGCCTTGAGATGGGTTGCCATTGCCCAGCCGATGACCTTGCGGCTGTAGGCGTCAAGCACGATCGCCAGATAGGCGAACTCCTCGGCAAGATGGACATAGGTGATGTCGGCGATCCAGAGCTGGTCGATGTCGGTCAGTTGGAGGCCTCGTGCCAGATTGGGAACGACCCGCCAGCCATGCCTGGAATCCGTCGTCATCGGCACGAAACCTGCCTGCGCAGACACAACAGATTGTCCTCGCGCATCAGCCGCAGCACGCGCTTGTGGTTTGCCCGCCAGCTCTCGCGGCCGAGCAGCACGGCAATCCGGCGATAGCCGTAATGCGGATTGGACAGCGCCAGGCGCTGGATCACATCACGCAGACCTGCCTCCTCACGGCGTGGAGACGATACCTGCCAATGCAGATAGTAGCCCGTGCCGCTCACGCCCGCGAGCCTGCACATCCGCTCGATCCCGATCACGCCTTGCAGCCCGGACGCCATCATCGCCTGGATGACCGTCCCCGCCAGGCGCGCCGCTCTGCTGGCGTTCTTCCCCGACGTGCTGCAAGGCTTGCTGAAAAAAATCGAGATCGACGGTCTTCTGTCCGACCAATCGTTCCAAATCGGCGATGCGAGCCAATGCCTTCGACGCTCGTCAGACGTATCCGACGGCGCAGGCACTGCAGGATCGATTGCTTGCCGCCGCACCGCTTCGACGCGCTGCGGACGCCCAGCACCACGCAGCGCCGAAGACCCGCCAACGCGAAACTGCTTCTGCCACTGATAGAGACCCTTGCGCGAGACGCCGAGTTCCCGCGATAGCTTGCTCACGTTCGCGCCCATCGCCATCCGCTGCACCGCGGCAAGCTTCAACTCGCGACTGAACCGTCGCCCCGAATCCTCTTTCCTCATCAGTCCTCCTTGCGGAGAACTGTTACCCTTTTTGTGTCTCAGTTCAGGGGTGCACTACACCATGTGTCCGATACAAAACGTCACCTATGTCTCGGGTCGCTCAGATCTCTGACGATCTCCCGAGTCGTAATCTCAGTTGCAGACACCTTGGTCGCGGACTGGCACCTGCGGCATCTGTCCACAACAAATTGGTGTCGCCGGAAGAGAGCGCGATCCGGCTGGCATCTTAGCTTAATGTCGACTCAATTGGCCGGCATACAAATGCATCTCGTGAATGAAAGCTGTGTTTCTGGCCGCGCTCTGGCACTATCTTATAGTCAGAAGATTTTCATAGTAAAAAATATTCAAGTTTTTCTCCATTCTTCAGAGTTACAATACGTCCAATTGTTCTTTTGTACAAATTGCGTAAGTGTATGATAAATTTTTTTTATAACAGTTAGCTTATTTATTAATAACTGCAAAGCAGGTTATTATGTACTGTCGGCGGAAAATCGGATTGTTTGAAGGTTATCGATTAGCATCTCTCAGACAACGCGGGAATATCCCTGAAATTTAATTTGCTTCTTATCAACAACTCCGACTGCAAAGAAGTATATTTTTATCCGCAATGTGACAATCCTGCCGCCGATCAACCATTCTATCAGGGCGTGCAGGTATGTGATTTGGCGCTAATATACACCTTCTAGTAGGCAGACATCCGCGGGGCGCTATCGAATCAAAAAGAGGGATTATGGATGGCGACTCTCCATTACACGTCAGGTGGATCGGGCACGGACATTGCAAAAGCCGGATTCAATCTGGCTAGCGTGCAATATGTTGACCAGGTCAACGAGCTGCCAGAGGGCATGAAAGGCTTGGTCTACCTCGACGAGGCCAACGGCGTAACCCAATCCTTTATCGACAAGGTTACTCCTTTCCTCGGCAATCCGAACGTATTTGGGTTCTTCCTGGTTGACGAGCCGGATCCCACCGGCCAATGGGGTACCTACGCCTCTGCCGCGAATCTGAAGGCAGAATCCGACTGGATCCATGAGCATTTTCCAGGCGCCAAGACCTACATCACAATGATGAGCTTGGGGACGTCGGCGAATCCGGATTTTAGGGGCACGTACAATCCCGCCAATACGGGTATCGATTACTACGGCATAGATGTCTATCCCGTCCGCACGGATGGCCCGGTCGACTACAACATGATCGATAAATTCGTGGCCGCCGCTCAGGCATCGGGCATCCCGACGAGCCAGATCATTCCGGGCTACCAGGCGTTTGGAGGTGGCGAGTACAACACCGACATGGGTGGCAAATATGTCGTGCCCACCGCCGCCCAGATGGAAACCATGATGGAACACTGGGCCAGGCTGGTTCCGTCACCCGCCTTCGACTACGCATACGCCTGGGGTTCGCAGCGAGGCGACACAGCGTTGGAGAGCTCGTCGGAACTGCAGGCCGTTTTCCGGCAACACAACCTCGCAACGATTGGGACCGCTCCGCCCCCCGTCGACACAAGCGACACCTTGTACGGCACCAGCGGCGACGATGTGTTCCACGGAGCCGGCGGCCACACGATGATCGGCTATGGCGGCAATGACACCTATTATGTCGAAGATGTCCGCGATAAGGAGATTGAGGCAGCAGCCGGCGGTACCGACAGAGTCCTCGCGTCGGTGAGCCATGCTCTTGCGGCCGGCTCGGAAATCGAACTTCTCGCCACTGCGAACCCCTCCGGCACAACGGCAATCAATCTGACCGGCAACGAGTTCGCTCAGACCATCCAGGGCAATGCCGGCGCGAACATCATCAATGGTGGCGGAGGTGCCGACAGGATGATCGGCTATGGCGGCAACGACA